>JAQYAV010000060.1 GCA_029338675.1 Lachnospiraceae bacterium | reverse complement strand
GTTAATCCGTGTACAGCCATATTCATAAGACAAAGCTGTGCATTATATTCCACTTTCTCCTGACCGTAGAAAGTCATACTGCTATTTGCCTGTAATCCTGCTTCATTTACAAAATCACCAGTCTGTACGAACATACCACCTGAACCACAAGCTGGATCAAGAAGAACACCTGACTTTGGCTCCAAAATATTTACAATCATTTTTACCAATGACTTAGGTGTAAAGAATACACCATCATCACTAGCAATATTCTTAGCAAACTTATTGAGGAAGTATTCATATATTCTTCCGATTACATCCCCACCAACTTCATCAAGAGCATTATTGTTAAAGATACGAATAAGTTCAGAAAGAAGTTCATCAGAGAAGTCTGTATAGCTTTTAGGTAATACACCTGTAAGCTGTTCACTCTGTGCTTCTACAAGCTCCATCGCATTATTAACAACTTCTCCGAGAGAGTTCATTTGTTGTCCAGCAGCATTCTTTATACCAGCAGCAACAATGTTCTCTGGAAGATTTACAAGATAATCGTACTGTGCTTCCTTAGGAAGATATAATGCACTTTTAGCTGCAAAATCACTTGCCTCTACTGGCATCTGTCTGCCGTTACGTACTGGTCTTGTTTTTAATATTTCCGCTTCTACCATCTTAAAACGGCTATATGCATATCTTAAGAAAAGAAGTCCAAGTACAGGCATACAGTATTGATTTGATGTAAGCTTTGAGCCTGCACGTAATAAATCAGCAGATTCCCAAAGGTCTGCTTCTAATTTTTTAATCTTGCTATTATCCATAATTAAAGTACCTCTAAGTATATGGTAATCGAAAGCATGTCCCAAAATCAGGACTTAATATACTTCCCCGACTTAATTCTTTTATCAACCGGCTTCTCTGCATCCATAGGAATTGCCCATGCTCGACCAAACTTTATAACGCCTGGTATCATACCTTCATTGCATATGGTTTGAAGTCTACGCTCTGATAATCCCCACTTTTCCGCTGCCTGTTTTACTGTCATAAATTCCATAGTTTTAATCTCCATATATTCACTATAAAACGACAAAATTTCCTTCTTCTATTATACAGCGGAATTCCGCCGAATATCAATATAAAAATAGCCAGATATACAAAAAATACATCTGGCTATCAACTGCAAATTAATTGACCCAACGTGGTCCGCATCGTTGAGAGGCGTGTTGGGTTCTGTTGTATTAAATATATCTGTTCGTTCTCAGAATTTCAATACCAAATTCACTATCTATGCTGTATGATTAATTTTTATATCATACTTCTCTTTAAATTTCGAGCAACGATTTGGTAATAAAATTCCCTCATGCTGCAATCTTCCTGCCACAATTCCCGGATGTACACCAATTGATTTTGCAAATGCTACAATTTCAGCATCCGATGTGAATTTGTTTGGCGCAAATTTCCTGAATTCAGATGCCGGAATAAGATAGTTTGTTGCGAAGTTATCTGCGTCTTCTTCCAGTTTCTCATTCATCTCTATCATTTCTTTTTCACCATAACTTATGAATACTGTCTTAATTTTTCTTTGCAATACATGCTTGATCTCATGAAAAAGAGAAAACCAAAAAATATCTGCATCCAGTCTTCTATTATTCATAGCAAGAACAACTCTCTCATCATTTATCCACTTAACTGCACCATTAACGCCAGAATTCTTGAGATTGGGTAACATCACAAATGCCACTCCACATTCTGCAAATATCTTCCTCATTCTTGGCATAAATACTTCTGGCGATTGTACAGTCATACTTCTAAGTTCTGGTAAATATGCCTTTAACTTTTCTGCATCATATGGTTTTGTTTCAATTCTATGTGAGAAATTAATTGCGGTTTGAATCCATGCTCTGGAGTTAATAATATTCTTTTCATTCACATTGCTGACGCCGGTTCTATAGTTTACTAAGAAATCTGGTGTTAGCATAATTCTTAAATCAGACACTTTAAACCAACCACAAAGATTTGCAATCTTTTCTT
>JAQYAV010000059.1 GCA_029338675.1 Lachnospiraceae bacterium | reverse complement strand
TAAATAGAGCCCTTTAGGGCTCAGTGAGTAAATGATGTTGCGGCTGGCGAACCTTTTCAATGAGTCTTTAGACTCCAGAGCCGGTAATAAGCCCTTATAGGGCTTGAACAAACCACCGGCTAAGCCGGTGGTTCTGATTTGCTTGAAAATGAAGAAAAAAGAAGCGTAGAAAGTTACGATTTACACCCAAGGGAACATGGACCCCAAACCCCGTCCCCAAGGGACCACACCCCCAAAGGACCACAGAGGAGATATACAAATGGCACTACCAATTAAGCGTAAAAGTGAAGACAGGAAAAAGACCAGTGGGATAACATTATCCAATGAGCAGATGCTTTTCGTGAAGCACGCTCTCGAAGGGAAGAATATACTTGTTAATGCCTGCATAGGAAGTGGAAAGACTTCATCTATACAGTATCTGTGTGATCAGATTCCAGAGGAGAAATCTATCTTGTATCTGACATATAATAAGCTGCTTAAGATAGATGCTAAGAAGAAAATCAAGAACAAGAATGTGATGGTGCAAAACTATCATGGTTTCGCCTATTGGATACTACTGAAAAGTGGAGTTACTCCAGGTTATGCAGACAGCGTAACAAAGTTCATTAACGCGGAGCCAATAATTCCCTATTACGACGTTCTTATAATAGATGAGTATCAGGATATAGAGACAGAGCTATCCCTGTTACTTGAATACATTAAGAAGAATAACCCAGGCATCCAGATTATTGCAGTTGGAGATATGGATCAGAAGATATATGACAAGACATCCCTTGATGTGGATGCCTTTATACATAGCTTTTTAGGTGAGGATATTGTGGAGATGTCTTTCACCAAATGCTTCCGTCTATCAGATGATATCGCGGAAATGTTAAGTAGAGTCTGGGAGAAGCCTATAGTTGGGGTAAATGAAAACTGCCAGGTGGATCAGATGACAGTTAGCGAGGTAAAGGAATTCCTTAAGGATAAGAAACCCAAGGATGTGCTATGCCTCGGAAGTCGTACAGGGGATATGTCCAAGCTATTAAATGATTTGGAGGCGGAATATCCAGATCAGTACAACAAGAAAACTGTATTTGCAAGCATAAGAAATAAGGACGGCGGCGGAGCCACAGAGCCAAATACAAGAACGGCAATATTTACAACCTTTGATTCCAGCAAAGGATTAGAGAGACCTATATGCGTCATATTCGACTGGACATACGACTATTGGCTTACAAGAATGAGAAAGCCTAATCAGTCATATACAATCCTGAAAAATATATTTTGCGTTGCAGCAAGTAGAGGCAAGGAGCAGATTATATTTGTATCAAGGGACGATTCTCTTCTAACAGAGGATGAGCTTATGACAGACCAAACCACTGGGAAATATTTCGATGAAATGATGTCCATAGACGATATGTTTGACTTCAAATATAAAGAGGATATCGAGGATGCATATAACTGTCTTAATGTCACTAAAAAGTCTATAACTAAGTCAGGTAAAAGTGACATCAACATAGAAGAAAATGATGAGATGATAGATCTTACTCCATGTATTATCAAGTTCCTTAAGACATTTTACTTTGACAAATATGATTTCTCTAAGGATATCGATCATTACTTCAAGATACATAAGGATTTCAAATGTGATTCAAGGGTAAAGGACGCACCATTAGAGGAGCAAATCCTATATCTAGTATCTATGGAAACTAGGCAAAATAGATACAGAACTCAAGTTGAGCTACCTTTTATAAAACAGTTCGAGAAGAATCAGCTAGAGTTTAGAATCGGCGAGCTTCTTGCTAAAAGTGAAGAAGTACAGATTCCTTGCGAGATTACCTTTAACAATCAACCAGGAGACAAATTATTCTCGGTGGTGGGACTTGCGGATGTAGTGAAGGACGACGTGGTATACGACTTAAGCTTCATGTCTCAGTTCTCACACCAAAACTACCTTGTAACTGCTTGCCATATGATAGCCCTTGGCAAGGAGCAGGGATATTTGTGGAACCTATATAACAACGAGATATATAGCGTTGAAATACCTGACAGGCAAAGGTTCATGGATGCAGTTGCAGTAGCCATAACCAAAGGGAAGCTTAAGAAATATTATGGAGATTTGTAATGAGTGAAATATTTGCAGTAATAGATACAGAAACAAATTATTCAAATGAGCTTATGTCTATAGGAATCGTAGTAGCAGACTCTTATACCTTCGAAAAGATAGATGAATATTATGGAATATATGATCCTGCCTATAAGGTATACTCAATGTTTGGATATGTACTTAGATATAAGGATGTTAAGATTGATAAGGTTGCCAGCAGAAATGTTATAAGTGAGGATATAGTAGCATTCTTAGAAAAACATGGTGTTAAAAAGATATTCGCTTATAATGCTAAGTTCGACTACGGACACCTTAGAGAATTACAGGACTATAATTGGTATGATATAATGCGATTAGCTGCTTATAAGCAGTACAACAGCAAGATAACAGAGGACTTCGATTGCTGTAAAACTGGACGACTTAAAAAGCATTATGGCGTGGAGGATATCTATAGACTATTGTCTGGTAATTATGGATACTGTGAGGTACATAATGCACTTACGGATGCAAGGGATGAGTTAGATATAATGAGGTATCTTGGGAAGAGTATAGAGGAGTATGAGGTTGCTAGAGTTGATTAAAATAAGATGAAAAAAAGAAACATCAATTCGTGGCGACGCATATAATATAGACATATAATGGAAATTAAAGATGGATGTTCTTGTTGGTTTGTTAATTGTGTTAATATTGTTAATATACTTTTTGGTAATATCGATATATAAGGTGAAAATATTTGACATTAAATCTATTATTGTCTATAATGAGGTTGTTTGTGTCTATGGGGGTAGAACACAGCTATGATTTGGTGTGAACTATGATTTGATTTAAAGAAATAGCTTTACGTTCATTATGTATTATTAAAGAGCCTAGAGGTATCTTTTTTGTGTTCAAAGTGTTTGTGAGGTTGATAGAATATGAGCTAGGATTATATTATGTCTATAGAAGGTAGGTATATGCTCATTGCTAAAAATGTAATAATGGAAAAATTATGTTTACCAAGTTAGGATACGTCTGCCACGATATTATGCAAATAATATTGTTTTTTTAGATTTTTTTTAGAAAGTTTAAAAATTAAAAAGATAAATTGGAGGACCTATAAGGGATGAGTGATTACAAATTTTCAGATTATTGTGATGCCATGACAAATGGTGAGATAACATTAGTGTGTCATGTGGGAAACGGAAATACATTTAAAATTCCAACAGAATGTTGGAATATAATAGAAAAATATCTTGGAACATATTCTATTGATGAGATCTGCGATGCTATGGCTGATGACGAAGATCGCACTTATATGAGGACTATTTTTGATTCATTGATAGAAAAAAAAATATTAGTAAATGATGATGAAAATAAAATTAAATGTGTTGATTTAGTATTGACTAATAGATGTAATTTGAGATGTACACATTGTTGTATAGATTCAGATTATGCAACAATGTGTGACAAATTATCAACGGAAGATTGGAAAAGAATAATTGATAAAATTATAGAAATACAACCTGAAAATATAGTCATTACTGGTGGAGAACCAATGTTGCGAGATGATTTTTTTGAATTGTCAGATTATTTAAAGGAACGCAATAAGGGTAAATTGGATTTGATGACAAACGGTTTATTCATTAATAAAGACAATGTTGAACGATTAGTGAAATTGTATGATGGATTTAATATAAGTTTAGATGGATACGATGAAGAAACTTGCTCTAAGATTAGGGGAAAGGGCGTTTTTCAGAAGGTTATTGATGCGGTTGAGTTATTAAAACAAAATGGTGTTCCATCAAAAAATATTGCTCTTTCTATGGTTGAAACAGCCTTTACAAAAGGGAAAACACAATTATTTGATGAATTAAATGATAGACTAGGTACACTGTCTATTATAAGAGAATTTTCGCCTTTGGGTCGCGGTGAAATAAATCGCAAAATTTTGGAAATTTTTGAAAGTGAAAACAATGGCCAGTTTGTGAAGGAAACTGGACGACCTGTATGTCAAAACTGTTTAGCTGGACGACAAAAATTCTCGATAAATAGTCAGGGAGATATATATCCATGTATGCTTTTAGAAAAGGAGGCATATTGCATGGGTAATATAAATGATATTCCAAATTTAAAGGAATTTTTCGGGAAAAAAGAGAATAGAAGAACAAAAGGTTATTTAAACTTGGAAAAACTTATGCCACAGAAACGAGAGGAATGTAAAGACTGTAATGTAAGAGCATATTGTGTGCGTTGTTTCCCTGATTTTGAAAAATATGTTGGTAGGGATGATTTTTCTGAATTGTGTACTATACAGAAAAATGCGTTGCAGTACATTTGGGAGGAGTAGAATGTTTACGATATGGACTACAAACCAATGTAATTTAAAATGTAAATATTGTTATGAAGGGGATAAAAAAATAAATTCAAACATGAATATAAGGGTTGCTGATGCGACCATTAAGTGGATTGTTGAGTGGATGAAGGAAAACAAAGAAAATGAATCTATTATTCGGTTTCATGGTGGCGAACCAACACTCAATATGTTTGTAATAAAATATATTATTGAAGAATTGAAAAAATATGATGATGTATGTCGATTTAGTTATGAAATCACAACAAATGGCTATAGTCTAAAAGATGAAGATATAGATTTCTTGACAAAAAATATGGATGCTTTATCAATCAGTTTGGATGGGACTAAATTAAATAATGATAAATATAGAGTAACATCTAATGGAAACGGTACATTTGATGCTGTATTTAAAAACGCATTAAAGCTAAAAAACAAATCAGATAGAGTTACTATAAGAATGACATTGAAGCCTAGTGAAGTGAAAAATATGGTGGATAATATTATGTTTTACGTCAGAAATGGATTTAAAAGTATTTCCATTGCAGTTGATATCTGGGATGATGAATGGTCAACTGAATTGCTTGATAAGGTAGAAGTTGTATATGCTAGGCTATACGATCTTTTTGAATTAGAAAAAATTGAGGATGTTGAGATTAATAATATATTTGTTTCTGAGTTAAAAAAACGAAGATGTGAAGGTGGAATTAAAGGGTTTCAGATAGATACTAATGGAAATTTATTTCCTTGTACTTATACGGTTGGCGATATGGAATTTCTTTGTGGAACAGTGTTTGAAGGGATAGACAAAAAAAAGATAGGCTGCTTTGAGAAGATTTATGATATGCCTATCGAGACTTGTGAGGGTTGTACGAATTACGAGGGGTGTATGTCTGTTAGGTGTAAATTTATCAATAAAAAGCGAATGGGCGAATTTGATTCACCAATACCGATTCTATGTGAAATAGAACATAGAAAGATTAATTATATGTGTAAAAATACATAGATATGTAATTATATAACCCGTTTGATTTTATGTGCGAATGTGTGAGTTTTTGAATGGGTTTATATATAGTTATATTATTAAATGTTTAGTGTTCAGGGTATAGTATACTAAGTTAATTAAGCAAATATATATTTAAGGGAGATTAAAAATGAAATTAGAAATTAAGAAAATTGACAAGAAGATTGAATTAGATACTAAAGTTGAAGGTTGTTGGAGTGATTGCGGTACTGGTAAATATGTTTATTCAGGTTACGACGAAGGTTGCTATAACGAAGGAATAGGATACTGTACAAAGAAAGAAAAGAAAAACGCTAAGACTTGTTGGATTTGGTAAGATAAGATTTTGTTTATAATTATGGCGTGTAAGAAAATGCGTTAAAAATATTACTGGTATACTATACTCTGAACAGTGGATATTTAAAACATTAGTACGATATAATCTTAATAAAAATCAAAAGGTAATGGCATTGTATTATGCGCAAATTAGGTGTTTTTTGAATATAAAAACTTTGATCTTAGAGAATGTAAAAAATGAATTATGATTCTTTTTACTCTATGGAGGAATATGTTTTGGAGAGTAAAGAAAAGAAATTTTGGATAGAAATTGTAAAAAATAATAAAGGTTTTATGGTAATGCAAATATTCTTACTATTTGTATTATCAGGCGGTGGTGTTTTTGGGGCATATTTATATATGAAAATAGTAGATGCATTGACAGAACTTTCATTTAAGAAAAGTATAATAATCTGTCTTATCTATATCGGTGTAAACATAGTCGAATTAATTATAGATTATTTTATATCGTTGGTTTCCAAAATTACAAGTAATAGTGTTGATATTTATATAAAAAGTACTTTATTTAATAATATTCTATCTCAAAAAGGGAAAAAAATTGTATTTACTGATTCTTCGGAATACACAACATTATTGCTAAGTGATGCAAGTAAAGTAAGTGAAGTAATCAATGGACTGTTTATGCCATCCTTGTTGAATATAATTAAAGCAGTTGGATTAATTGTATTTTTAGCAATTGTCGAATGGAAATTATTGGTTGTTGCTTTAGTGATTCAGCCGATAATAATGATTTTACAAAAAAGGGCAAAGACAGTATTGGAAAAGAATGCCAATGATGGCCGAGAAGCAACACTTCAGTTTTTTACAGCAATAAAAGAGTATACATCTCATTTGTTTGAAATAATCATGCTTAGAAAAAATGATTATTTTTTTGGCTTTTTTCAAAAAAAGCTTATAACACAAAAGAAATATGAAAAAAAAATAACTATGATTGAAGCGAAAAACGATGCAGTAATAGAATTTTTTATTATGTTGTCTACAATTATAATTATTGCTTTAGGCGGATACGAGGTATGTAAAGGTAGAATAACAATTGGAGCACTGATGTTGTATGTGCAGTATTATTCTGGCCTTTTGGCACCTTTTGGTGTTGTGTTCCAAAATATTTTTGAATACGCAAGCATTCGTCCTTCCCTGCGAAAAGTAATACAGTTTTGGAATGATGAGACAACTAGTAAAGGAAAAAAGGCTGATGGAACAATAATTAGCTGTGAACATGTGAGTTTTTCGTATGATGAGAAAGAAGTTTTGCGTGATATAAACGTAAAGTTAAAAATGGGAAATTCTTATGGAATATTTGGTGAGAGTGGAAGTGGTAAAAGTACGTTTTGTAAATTGTTGGTAGGCTTTTGGGAACCTACAAAAGGAAAAATATTATATGGTAAAACGAAATATAGTGAAATAGATAAAAATGAATTATTTAATCAGGTATGTTATGTTTCACAAGATGGATATCTGTTTAATGATACAATATATAACAATATAGTGTTGGGACAAAAATGTGACAAGGATGAATTCAATGAAATATTGAAAAAAGTTAATTTGACAGAGTTTGTTGATAGTCTTCCAATGAAAGAAAATACGATTGTTGGTGATAATGGTGCTATGGTTTCTGGTGGACAAAAAAAGAGAATTGTTTTGGCACGTGCATTATTAAATAAGTCCCCAATTGTTATTCTGGATGAGCCAACAACAGGGCTAGACGAAAAAAATGCAAAAGAAGTAGTAGTAAATTTATTGGATGAATTTTCATCATCTCTTGTAGTAGTAATAAGTCATCAAATGGAGATTATTGAATTGTGTAAAACAAGATTTAGTTTACATAATAAAAAGATGGAAATTGTGTAATTGAAGGAAAAAACATGGTAAAAATAGGAATAGTTGATAGTGGCCTAGACAAAGATAGTAGACTAATGCAGGATGTGATTGGTGGAGTTGGTTTCCTGATAGAAAATGATACATTATATATTACAGATGAGTATGATGATGAATGTGGACATGGAACACAGTGCGCTGAAGTAATAAAGCAATATTGTGAAATGGCGGAATTGTACATCGTAAAGATTGTTAATAAAAGTGGAGTGTGTGATTCAATATTATTGTTGCAGGCATTGGAACATTTATGCGAAATAGATGTTGATATCATTAATGTCAGTCTTAGTGTTGCCAATGATAATTATAGAGAAGAATTTGAGCAAATAATATGTAAGTTACATAATCAAGGTAAAATTATTAATATATCAGTGAGAAATGGATGTCAAATCAGTTTTCCAGCGGATATTTCGGATTGTTATGGAATAATAGGTAAAACACTGAATGATATACAATATGAATATAATGCAGATCAGGATATTCAAATTAGTTCAAGTTTATATCCATTGTTTGTTCCGACAATTAGTGGTATGAGCCAATGGTTTGGTGGAAATAGTAAAGCCACAGCTATGATGTCTGGTATTATGGGAAGATGGAAATGTTATAAAGAGGCTGATTATGATATTGTAGAGAAAAACCTAAAAAATAATATTGATAGTGCGAGAATAACTAACGTAGAAAAGCAATGTACTTCTTTACAAAAAGAAAAAGTTTTTGAAAAAATTTCAGCCGTAATTGAAAAGTATTATTGTGATGGAATGATTTCTCTTGATACGAAATTTTGGGATGGAAACAAGTGCCGTATAACAAACACTTATGGTTTACTTTGCGAAGTGCAGGAAATTTTAAAAATTGATTTATTAAAAACTGTAATCGCATATGAGGATATGTACACATGTGATACATTTATTAGTTATATATGTCGCATGTTATAAGAATATAGATAATTATAAATATATTAAGTAATTAGTAAAATGTTGTTGGAATGTTCTTTAATAAAGTTATATGATATTAAACTAGTGATGAAAAATAGGGAGGTCGAATATGATAGCGCAGATGTGCGGAGTGAAAAAATATTTTGGAAATGATGCTAACCTGGTAAAAGCATTGGATGGTGTTGATTTTGAAATCAATAAAGGAGAGTTTGTGGCAATTCTAGGGGCATCAGGAAGTGGTAAAAGTACTTTTTTGAATTTGCTAGGTGGATTAGATAAAGCAACAGAGGGAAAGATCGATGTAGATGACCATAACCTCAATGAGATGAATGAAAAACAAATTACAGAATTCAGAAGAAAACATATTGGATTTGTATTTCAAGATTATAATTTGATACCTGTTTTGTCTGTATATGAAAATATAGTTTTGCCAATACGTTTAGATGATAAAAAAGAGGATGAAGAGTATGTACAGGAAATCATAGAAATGTTAGGAATTAGTAGCAAAATAGATTGTTTACCACAACAATTGTCAGGTGGACAGCAGCAAAGAGTGGCTATAGCAAGGGCAATGGCTAGCAAACCGGCTATTATTTTAGCAGATGAGCCTACAGGAAATTTGGATTCTGAGTCAACACTTCAAGTAATGGAATTACTTAAAAAGACTGCTGAAAGATATCAACAAACCATTGTGTTTATTACGCATAATGAAAGTTTAACATCTTATTGTGATCGTGTTTGGCAAATGAAAGATGGAAAAATAGCTGAAATTGTAGCGAAGGGAGAATATCGTGAATCATAATGGGATTGCATCAAAAATGCTAAAAGAATTGTCAAAGAAATTTAGTAGTGCAAATAAGTATAGAAACTATATTATTTCGATTGCAATAATATTAACATCCATGTTGTTGACAATTGTTTTTACAACCGTATTTTCATTAAAATCTTTTTTGCTGCAACAATCGCTAAGGGAAATAGGAACATGTGCTGAGGCTTCATATAAATCGATTACAAATGATGAATATGAAAAATTGGTAGAGAGTGGAATGTTGAATGACAGTTCTTATACAATCTATATTGGAAATGGTGCCGAGAGCATCTTTTCCAATCATATTGTTGAATTTAGATATACTGACGAAAAAGCTGCACAATGGAATTTTTGTGAATTGAAATCAGGTCATTTTCCAAAAGAAAAAAATGAAATAGTGGTAGATGATCTATTTATGAAATATATAGGAAGTGACTATCAAATTGGAGATATAGTTTCTGTTTTGATAGAAATAGATCATCAAACAATTCCATATGAGTTCGTCGTTTCGGGAATATATGTTGGAAATAACGTTACTGGTGCATCTATGGAGTATGTATCCAAAGCATTTGTGGATGAGATTATAGATGAAGTCGATTTAAGCGAAGATAGTACATGCGGAAAAATTGACATGTTTTTTCAATTTGATGAGGTGGATGATGTATTTGAGTATCTATCGATGATTTGGAAAGAATGTGGATTGAAAGGAACACCATCTATTGGTGTAAACTGGGTTTTGCAAAATTCAGGTTTGAGTGTCTCTAGTATAGCGGTTATCATAGTGTTATTGATTATAATTATGATAGCCGGATATCTAATGATATATAATATTTTTTATATATCAATTGTAAATGATATGCAATTTTACGGAAGATTAAAATTGATTGGAATGCAGAATAATCAAGTACGTAGTTTGTTAATTAGACAAATTGTGAATATATCTATAATTAGTATTCCGATAGGAATGCTGTTTGGATGGTGTATAGGTACAAAATCGTTACCTATTCTGCTTAATATGATGAATATATCATCAAATAACATAAAAACATTTTATCCGATGATTTTTGTGTACAGTTTACTATTTGTGTTGATGACAATTTTGATTTCAACGAGAAAGCCATTAAAGTTGTTAAGGACAATACAGCCTATTAACACAGTAAAATATTTGGGGGATATTAAAGTTACAAAAGCTAGAAAAGCAAATTCAAAATTCTCCTTGGCAACATTTGCATATCGTAATGTGTGTAGGAATAAGAAAAAAACAATTTTAATCGTATCTAGTCTGACTTTTGTTATGATTCTTTTCGTTATTTCGTCCAATTTGGTTAATAGTGTGAATTTTAGGCTGTTTTTTGAGAATGCAATTCCAAATGATATTTATATTAGTACTACAGCCTTTTTTGACGAAAGCGAGGTGCAGTATATAAATGATGATTTTGTAGATGCTTGTCGTTCATTACGAGGAGTGAATAATGTTTCTAGATATGGTATGAGAACCTCGCTGCACTTTTTGTCGGATAAAGCAAAGAGTGAATTGCGAAATGCTTATGAAAGTAAGCTATTCAAGCACGATGAGATAAATGAAGACATCGAAAGTATATTAAATATGCCAGAGCCAACAGCATCTGAGATTCGTTATTTTTTTGAAGATGAAGAATTGCAAAAGTTAAGTGTAGTGGAGGGAAAAGTTGATTATAAAAAATTAGTACAAGATAATTATGTAATTATATGTAATAGAATTGGCGAAACCGATGGAGTCAATATTTATCATGCAGGTGACAAAATTATTTTATATGATTGGAATAAGAATACCACTGCAGAAAAATCAGATGAAGGAACTGTAGAATATCATAATTTGGTCGAAAAAGAGTATACAGTTATGGCAGTTGTGGAAGCTAGAGAATCCGTCATGAACTACAATAATGGATATATGCTCCATACTATTTTTCCAATAGATAAAGCCAAAGAAGATGATGAGGTATTAGTATATAGTATTGGTTTGGATGTATCTAATATTCAAGGTACCACATTAGAGATAGATAAATTGGCTGATACATATAATCTTGATATTTCATACATAACACTAGAAGAAAAAAAGAAGGAATATACTAACTTAAGACTGATATTTGTTTTGTTAGCTGGTGGGATTACATTTGTTATAGGAATTATGTCGATTATAAATTTCTTGAATCAATGTATAACTGGAGTTATAGAGCGTAGTAAAGAATTAAAAACACTACATTCAATAGGAATGACAGATAAACAAATTGTGACCATGTTAGAACGGGAGTATAGTTATATATTACTGTTTTCTTTGGGAATAGGATATATTTTAGGAACAGTTATTAGTTCAATAGTATTTTATAATTTGAAGCCATATCTAAAATGGTTGGAATATAAAAGTATCATTTGGCCGATAATTGTGTTGGTTATAATTATGTATGTAATGATTAAGGGGCTTACAGGCAAAATTTATCATTATTTGGAGAAGTCCCATATAAGTAATAGTTATCAGGCAAAATAAAATCAATATATAAACTGTAAACGCTTCATAGTGGTGTATCCACCATGGAGCGTTTATGTTTTATCAAATTGTTCGCCATCACCCATAGTAGGCTAGTAAGTATGCAAAGGAGACCAACCATCGTCTTGTAGATGAACTCGTATAAATATGGATTATATGGATAAGGTTTGGCAAATGCTATAGGGGGCCAGGTGGATTAATGACCAGTGATGAGCATAAATAGCAGATTTTTTGATGCCATTATGTTTTTTACGTTAAAATACGTTTACTATTCATTATGTAATGATGTACCCTCTTTGCTGGACAACTAGTAAGGAGGGGATTTTTGTTTAGAAAATTTTTAAGCTATATAGCATATTATATGTAAGGTGATAGAGACAAAGATAATTTATTTGGATTTGATATGGATTATGATGGTGATGGCTGGGGAAACGATAGGGGAGATATGGATTTTTTGATAACAGGTATTCTCTTTTGAAGTATATTGATGAGATTTGTTTTAAAATAAACTTTGTTTACATAATCTTTTTTGAATGGTACTATACATATAGCTTTTGAATGAAAATGAGATGGATACGAGGCTAAACATATGAAAAAATTTGAAGAAGAACTAGAAAAATTCTTTTCATTGAGAGTACACTCATCAGATGGAATATCAGAAAATGATTTGTTTGAAGGTATAGAAAATGAAAAAACATATACATATGAAAATCGAAAAAAGATAATTGATGAATTGTGGGAAAGTAAAAACTATAGTGTGCATAAAGAATTCCCTAGACCAAATAATCATGATATATGCTATTCCATGTTTTGGAATGCATTTAGAGATAGATCTAATTTATATATTCAAATGGAAGATATAAGGTCTTTAAAGTTAGCGGATGGTGAAAAAATAGTAATAGATTGTTCGTTGTTTTCGGTACAGATGTTGGATTATGATTTCATGATGTTTGAAGCAATGGATTCAGATGAACGTTATGAAGCAATGGAATTCTATAGACCTTTTATATTTGGATACAATATTGAGGTTGATAAAGAGAAGTTAGATGAATTAAAGGATATACAAAATTATTTCTATAAAAATGAGCGCGTAGAGGAATATGCACAGCTTTTATTCAAATGTTCTTTTGATTTAAACAAGCATAATATAGCCTATATGTTGGATGGCTGGGTAATACAAAGTGCCAGTCCTATAGACAAAATCAAAGCTGCATTAGCCATTATAGAAGATTCTAATTCAACAAGAAAGGTTATCAGGCAGCAATTAGACAAGTACAAATTAGATGCCAAAAACGTAAAAAAAAGTAATGATTTTATTAGTGAATTAAGACAAGAATTGGATGCTTCAATTACGAGAGTAAACATATATAAAATCGGAGATGGAAATTGTGTTTATCTAGAGACAGAGGATGATAAGTCTAATTTCTTCTATGACTTTGGGTACAATTATAAACATATACCACAGAAAAATAATACTGCACAAAAATATAGCAAATCCGTAGATAGGATGGTTGGACGAGATAATAAATTTGTTATTTTATCCCACTGGGATATGGATCATATTGCAAGTTATGCAGTTGCATCAAAGAAAATGTATAGTAAAAAATGTTTCGCACCTGATTGCGTAGATGCAGGTACTAATGCAAAGAGGCTGGCGAAGTATTTGGATATGAAAGGTAGCCTTATAAGATTAGATAGAAATGAAAGTGGCAAATTAATTGGCGAGATAGATATAACAACAGGAACAATATTAGGAAAGTACAAGTTATATATGGGAGGATTGGCAACTTCAGTGGATCGAAGTCATGCCAATTGCCAAGGAATAGCAATATTGTTTGAATTTAGCACTAAAAATAAGAAACTGCTTATGATGGGAGATGTGAATTACAGGTCCTTCAATTTAGCAAGAATAGGATTAAATAAAACTAAGCCTAAAGAGACCGAATTTGCAGATATGGATATTGATTACTTGATTGCTCCTCATCATGGATCACAGCATACAGGTTACAAATTAATAAATGGTGCAAGTGGTAAGTCAGGTGAAAAGGCAGTGTTCTGTTGTAAAAATGATTCTAGTGTAAATAGACCTAACAAAGATCATAGAGATGAATTGGCAAAGAGATTTAAAGAGGTGTTAACTACAGAGCGTGATACAAATGATGCTGATAGGGTGAAAATTGTTATTGATGTGATTTAGGGTGATAGTGTGAAAGAAGGAGAAAAAGAAGGTAGAAATACCTTCTTTTTTAGTGCCAAAGTACGGATAAATGTACACATAAGTATTGTATAATACATGTAACATAAAGGAACGGACCAATAAGAAAAACAGAACGGAAATATTACTTAAACTTGTAACTATTCACAAAATGATATGTCATTGGGCATTATCATACACAGATAAAGGGTGGTGATCATTATGGGAATAATTAAAGGTCAAATAGAATTGAGAAGCCAGATTAGTGCGCAGAAGAAAAGGATCGAGATTCTCGAGCAGGATAATGAAACTTATTTTAAGCAGAATACTGCATTTAAAAATGAGCTTACTGAAAACAAACAAAAGATAATGGAGTATGTAAGCAGGTACGAGCAAACTGGATTAGAGTGTGAATTTTGCTATGGGACATTGCAGGTGGAGTTTCAATACTGTCCTAAGTGTGGAAAAAGAGTAGAAAGAAAATCATTTGGGGAATTGAATAAAGGTAATGTGCCTAGGAAACCTGAAGATTTATTTCAGTATGAAGATGATAGGGATTGCATTTTAATTACAAAATATAATGGATTTGCAGATAAAAGAATAATTATACCATCAACTATAAATGGAAAGCGTGTAATAGGAATATGGAATGGAGTATTTGCTAGATGTAAGGATTTAGAAGAGGTTATTATTAGTTGTTGTTTACCACATTAAATGATGCTCCGTTTTTCACATTAAATGGAGGTGTTTTTGCATAGAATCAGGAATCGGTGTCACTTTATTT
>JAQYAV010000058.1 GCA_029338675.1 Lachnospiraceae bacterium | reverse complement strand
CCATTTTTATATTTTTCTAAATTTAACTATATTTAATCCAAAATAAAAATTAGTTATAGTATCAGTATAACACAAACACCATAACTAATTTTATTTAGTATAACACTATTTTATTTTCATTTCTACATACTTATTTTTAATAAAATCCCAAAACAAATATATTATATTATATTATATTATTTTGAAAAACTTATTACTGCTCCATCATATGTATCAGTAATATATTTTACTATATCCTCAGACTGTAACACCTTAACTAAAGCCTTAATTGCTTCATCATTTTCACGGCCTTCCTTTACACCCACGATGTTAACATATGTCTTTGCAGCCTCTGAATCACTTGACTCAAATGCAATTGAATCCTTTGCTACTGAAAGGCCTGCACTAAGTGCATAATTACCGTTTAACACAACATATGCTACTTCGTCTTTTACTCTTGCCACCTGAGCTGCTTCAAGCTCTTTAATCTCAAGTTTATGAGGATTTTCTGCTATATCATTTACAGTTGCTGTAAGACCTGCGCCATCCTTTAACTTAATCAAGCCATTATCCTGCAATAGTAAAAGTGCTCTTGCTTCGTTTGTTGTATCATTTGGTACTGCAACCACATCACCATCTGAAACTTCTTCTAATGTTTTCTTCTTTCCTGGATATATTCCAAATGGCTCATAGTGAATTCCACCTGCATTAACAATATGTGTTCCCTGCTCTTCATTAAATGAATCAACATAAGGAATGTGTGCCATGTAATTTGCATCGAATTCTCCTGATTCAACAACTGTCATTGGCTGAACATAATCATCAAATACTGTAATCTCTAAGTTGTAACCTTGCTCCTTAAGTATAGGCTTAGCCTGCTCTAAGATTTCTGCATGTGGTGTTGCAGAAGCTGCAACTTTTATTGTTTTCTCGTCCTTTTTATCACTCTTACCACATCCTGATAATGCTGAAACTGTTAAAACACCTGCTACTAATAATGTAAATAATCTTCTCTTCATATATAATTCCTTCTTTCTCGCTTTTTTCTAATATTTCTAAATTATTTCTTTTAATATTTATCTTCTATCTAATCGTTTTGCTGTAAACATTCCTGCATTCTGGAATATCTGGAACAACACTATAATCAACACAACCGTTATTATCATTATGTCTGTTTGCCATCTATAATACCCATATCTAACTGCGATATCACCTAAGCCACCGCCGCCAACAGTTCCTGCCATAGCAGAATATCCTAAAATTGTTCCTGTCGCTATAGTAGCACCAGTAATAATAGATGTTCTTGCCTCAACTAATAAGACCTTTGTAATTATCTGAAAATTAGATGCTCCCATTGACTTTGCAGCCTCTATTACTCCTTTATCAACCTCCTTAATTGATGATTCAACTAATCTGGCGATATATGGAGTTGCTGTTGCAACCAATGGCACTATTGTTGCAGTTGAGCCATAGCTTTTACCTACAATCAATCTTGTAATTGGTATCATTACAATTAGCAAAATTAGAAATGGTATACTTCTAACAATATTTGATATCACATCAAAAATTCTATAAATCACTCTGTTAGGTTTAATTCCATCTTTATCCGTAACAGCAAGCGCAATTCCCATTGGAAGTCCTAGAAGATATCCTATAAATGTTGAAACTAATGTCATATAAACTGTGTCTCTTATGCCTTCTAATAGCATTTCTATCACTTCATTTTCAAACATTTTATTCCACCTCCTGAACTGTAAGATTACATTCTCGCAAATACTGTTTGATAGCCTCACTTACTTCTTTTTCATCAGGTAAACCAAGTATTATTTCACCCTTAGCTATGCCACCAACATTTCTTGTATTTGCATGAAGTATATTTATTGGTTTATTAAACTTTAATATGGCATTTGCAATAACTGGCTCGAAGGCTGAGTTTGTATTAAACACCGCTCTAATCTTATTCTTTGTGCTTTTGTTTGTGATTTCATCTATATATGCACTTTCCTCAACAAGATCACCAATTATTAATTTTTTCGCTGCATTTGATTTTGGATTGGCAAATATTTCATCAACCTTTCCTTCTTCAACAATTTGACCATCTAATACAATTGCTACTTTGTTACATATTTCCTGTATAACACTCATTTGATGAGTTATTATTACGATTGTAATGTTATACTTCTCATTTATTTCTTTAAGAAGCTCTAATATTGAAGCTGTAGTCTGTGGGTCTAATGCACTCGTTGCCTCGTCACATAATAGAAGCTTTGGATTTGATGCTAAGGCTCTTGCAATTGCAACTCTTTGTTTTTGTCCTCCTGATAATTTTGAAGGATACGCTTTTGCTTTATCTGCTAGTCCAACCATCTCAAGTAATTCGTAAGCTTTTTCTTCTGCCTCCTTTTTCTTTACGCCTCTTAATCTAAGTGGGAAACAAACATTTTTTAGCACTGTCCTTTGCATCAATAAATTGAAATGCTGGAAAATCATTGCTATATTACTTCTTTCCTTTCTTAGTTCCTTTTCAGTAAGCTTGCCAAGGTTCTTGTTATCAATTATTACCTCTCCACTTGTTGGTTTTTCCAGATAATTCAAACATCGTACCAAAGTGCTTTTTCCTGCTCCAGACATACCGATTATTCCATATATATCCGATTCTTCAATTGAAAGATTAATATCCTTCAATGCTTCAACCTTATTTTCTCCTTCTCCAAATACTTTATTTACATTTATTAGCTCTATAAATGACATCTTGACCTCACTTCCTTCCAATTCGAAATATTTATCTTAAATAACATGCATGTTTTTGATATGCACTGATAATAACACCCATATTTCAGCATGTCTAATTGCTAATTTATATTATATGTTATAGTTAACGTCAATAACCCACTTCATATTTACAATCTGTTCTATATCAAAAAATGCCATTAATTATCATATGTGCATAAGTCTTTTATTATTCACTATTACAAGCTTTGGATTATTCCTGACATATAAAAAAAGCTAATATGAAGGATTGACTCCTATCATATTAGCCTTTATGGGGGAATGATATAATGTTATTTTCTTAAATTGATTTATCTAAAGCTCTTCACCCAGTTGTTCAATGAACCACTATGTCTATTTTCCATTACTGTTCTCTTCATGTCATCAGTAACAGGACCATCTTGAGCCATTTTCTCTAATATAGCCACCTGAAGTTCTTCAATACTCATAGCCTCGTAATCAGTTCTATTCTTTATTAGTTCTGAATCAATATGACTATATTCGTCTCCAAGATTATATTTCTTTGCTGCATTATTTTCTAAACCACTAGAAACAAGCTTCTCTTTCTTTTCACAAGCTGCTTCTAATGCTTTGTTACTAGCATCAACCACTTCTGCTTCACAGCCTTGCTCAAAGTCCTTAACGCTATTATCTTCAATATTTATCTCTCTAGCCTCGATATCATCTTCATCTGCATTGATATTTCCAACATTATCATTAACCTTTGGCGTATCAATATTACCAACAAATTCATCTGACATAGCAGCCTTGTGAACCCAAATTTCACCAGAATTAGCGTCTAGATAAATATCTGCATATCCATTAGTAACAGATAAGCTTCTTCCTGAAATAGCACCTACATATTCTCCATCTGGAAGATTACCTGTGGAAACTGTGCAAGGTGATTCATCATTATTCACTGAAACAATCACATTGTCATCATAGTAATTTCTAACGAAAACGAACTGGCGATTCGTCAATTTTACTTCTCTATAATCACCATAAGAAAGTGCCTTATTTCTCTGTCTTATCTTTCCAAGTGCTGAAACAATCTTCGTACAAGGATTGTTATTTATTGCATCCTTATAATCTTCAAGCTCTAAGCAAGGTCTTATATCATCATCACTTCCACCGCGATATTTTCTTCCTTCAATTCCAAATTCAGATCCATAATATATTGATGGAATACCTGGCAATGAATATAACAAAACATGTACAGGGAAGAAATTAGCCTTATTACTAAGCTTTGTATATATTCTCTCTACATCATGATTATCTACAAAATTATATAGCTTCAAGCCATTTGGATTATTACCACCCATATCATACAAACGCTTTACAGTATGCGCTATCTCAAAATAATTGTGGTCATTATGTCCCGAATAAAGAGCCTTATGCAAATGATAATTAGTAACTGAATGAAGTGTATCATGATTAGCCCATCTGCTATACTCACCATGAATAACCTCTCCCATAAGCCAGAAATCTTTCTTAACTGAATCAGCAGTTCTTCTTAATTCCTTCATAAAATCGAAGTCAAGAACATCTGCAGCATCTAATCTAATGCCATCAACATCAAACTCACTAACCCAATATCTAATAACATTGCAAATGTAATCCTTTACCTCACCATTTTTTTGGTTTAGCTTAACTAAAAGATCATATCCGCCCCAGTTTTCATATGAAAAGCCATCATTATAGCTATTATTTCCATAAAAGTTAACATTACAATACCAGTCTTTATATCTAGAATTCTCTCTATGCTCCTTTAAATCCTTGAATGCAAAGAAATCTCTTCCTGTGTGATTAAACACACCATCAAAGATAACCTTCATGTCAAGCTCATGACATCTTGCCACAAATGCTTTCAAATCATCATTATCTCCAAGACGGGAATCTAAAACCTTATAATCCGTTGTCTCGTATCCATGTCCTACAGACATAAATAACGGACCTATATAAATAGCGTTACAGCCTATTTCTTTAATATGTTCAATCCAAGGAAGAAGCTTAGGAAGTCTCTTATCCACCTTTCCATAAGAATTAAGCTTTGGCGCACCTAATAATCCCAAAGGATAAATGTGATAAAATACTGCCTCATCATACCATGCCATGCAATCATCTCCCCAACTATATAATTTGCACTCCAAAATAATACAACAAATCAAATAAACTAATTACTGTTTTGTCTTTTTAAGAGCATTAAAAAATCTGCTTCTGGAACAGGTTTACTATAATAATAGCCCTGAATACTATTACAACCCCACTCTAACAATAAGTCCTTTTGCTCAATTGTTTCAACACCTTCAGCTACACTGTATATTTGGAAATGCTTTGTAATATCTAATATATTTTTCACTATATAATCTGAACGTCCATCCTCATATATTCCAATTCCATCTACAAAGCTCTTGTCAATTTTAAGAGTAGTAAGTGGCATATTAGATAGCAAATTAAGTGATGAATATCCAGTTCCAAAATCATCTATGGATAGTAAAAATCCAAGTTTTCTAAGCTGCTTCATCACACTTAACATGTAGTCCACATCGCCATATGCAAGTGATTCTGTAAGCTCAAATTCTATATATTCTCTTTCTACATCATATTTATCAACAATAGAAAGAATATTCTGTATAATGAGTGGGCTATACAACTGAACACGTGACATATTAACGGAAATAGGTACGAGCTTAACCCCATCCTTCTTCCACTGTTCAAGATTCTTGCAAACCTGCTCCAGTACAAAGTTATCAACTCTTCCAATTGCGCCTTCCTTCTCAAGATAAGGGACAAAATCACAAGGTGGAATCATTCTTTCATGCTTAAAATTCCATCTAATAAGCGCCTCTGCACCAACCAAGCTATTATCTACAGGATTAAACTTTGGCTGATAATAAACCATTAATTCATCATTTTCTATAGCTTTAGATAATTCCTTCTTAATACGCTTACTCTTAAATTGCTCATCCTTCATCTCGTTTGTATAGAAAAATATCTCTGTTGTATTAGCTCTAACGCCAAGATTCTGAGCCATTTTGGCCAAATCAGTAATTAATGCTCTATAATCTGAAACGTTATCAATTGATGCAACACCACATCTGAAATAAATTGGATATTGCGTATCTTCTTCTAAAACAGATAGACTATCGAACATATCCTCGAGTTTTTTTTGTATCTCATCATCTGGCATCTTCCGAATCATCATTGCAAAATTATCATTTTCGCATCTGCAACAAAAATATGCCCATTCTAAAGCATCCATAGTCCGACATACACGTCTAAGTAATTTATCTCCTACATCATGACCATATAGTTCGTTAACCATCTTAAAATCTTTTATATCGAAATGTACAAAAGCAAAATCACTTAGTCCAAATTCCTCATAAAAAGAAAGCCTTTCTCTTAACCAATTCCAATTATAGTAATTAGTAACCGTTTCAAAAAAAGCCATTTGGAATAATTCCTGTTTAGAAAACTCTTCAATTGATGTTGTCTTTCTAAATAATTCACACATACAATCCCCTTCGACTTTCCTATTCTCTAAACAACTAAAATCCGTCCTCGCCTACCACAACGCATGTAGTAAACATTCATTCACCTATAATTATACTCTTACACATATTCATAGTCAATGAAATAGCATATGCCACAATGTCGAAAAGTATGTCATTTATTGATACATTTGCACAAAGGAAATTAAAAACTAGCCAAAAAAGCATACAAAATTACATATTGTCAAGCTTTTCAAACACTTCTTTAGCCTCTTTAGCCTTGCCCTCCTTCAGCAAAGTATTAATCTTTATCTCATATTCTTTTCGCATTCTTTCCTGTTCAAATATATCACTGTCAAAATATTTCTTATAAATGCTTTTTCTATAATTTCTTGCAGTAATCTGTCTCAAAGTACCATTTTCAAGAAGAAGTATTCTATCTGCACAATTTGCAATTGTATAAAAATCATGGGATACTAAAATAACTGTTCCTTTATATTCTAAAACTGCCTGTTCTAATGCCATTTGGGCATAAGTGTCAAGATGGCTGGTTGGCTCATCTAAGAAAAGCACATCTGTTTTATTTTCTGCAATATCCTTTAACTGTTTAATATTCTTTTCTCCACCAGAAAGCTTTTTGCTTTCATCCTTTGAGTCATATATCTGCGCAAAATATCCTATACCAATCTCAGGCTTCTCGCATTGAATACGCTCATATAAATCCTTAAGCAAGCTGGATTTACCAGTTCCGTTTGCACCAACAATTGCAATCTTATCACCCTTATATATCTCAAATGACACGTTAGACAATATTACCTTGTCAAACGTAAGGGAATAATTCTCAACGGCAGTTAGCAACTCTCTATAAGCTATCACTTTTTCCTCTTCACAAGTTTCTTCACTTGACACTTGATTATCCACAGTATTCTCTATAGAATTAATACTCTCATTATCCACAGTATTCTCTATAGAATTAATATTCTCATTATTTACATCTTTCTCACTATTTTCTGCAAATTTGAAATTGTAATTATGTTCTTCAATGAAAGGATTCTCTACCTTTCTCTTCTCTAATCGCTCTAGATATGTCACCCTAGCCTTAAGCTGTCTACCCTTAGCAGGATTATCAATATATGTTGCCGAAGCTCTAAGCTTTTCTACAATCTTCTTCTGCGCTTCAATTACTTCCTCATCCTTAGTAGCTTGCTCTCTCATACCGATCTTAGTGTCTAGCATAGCCTTAGTATACTCACTAAACTTACCTGGAAATTCTTGCAGTTCTTGATTTTCAAGATGTAAGATTTTATTAAAGCACTGGCTTAAAAGTAATCTGCTATGTGTAATTGTAAGAACAGTTCCACCATAATTATTAATAAGCTTAGAAAGACCTACAATATTCTCAAAATCAAGAAATACATCTGGCTCATCCATAATAAGAAGCTGTGGTTTTAGGAGCATATTTCTAATAATAGACAAAAGCTTAAATTCTCCACCACTTATTTTGTTAATAGATAAATCAACTATATCTTTTATTCCGGCAACTGCTAACTGCTTCTTTATATTCGTATCATAATTGTATCCATCAACAGCATCTATCTCATCAAGACTAACCTGATACTGTTCATAGATTTCTTCCATGTTTTCAGCAGTTTCCATCTTTGCGCATATCTCATCCGATTTGGCAAGCATATTAACAAATGGCTCCGCCAAATAATCATATGCTGTAACATCATTTGTTTCATGCTTAACAAACTGGCTAACATATCCAATTCTAATATTATCTTCCTTCTCAATCTTTCCATCGTAAAGATAATCCTCTGTCCTAATAATCATGTCAACCAACGTACTTTTACCTGTACCGTTGCTGCCAATCAATACAGCATGCTCTCCATTTTCAATTTCAAAACATATTTCATTATATAAATCCTTCTGCGGAAACCCGTAGGATACATTACTAAATTTAATCATATTCCCCTCACATAACACCAAAGGGCATATTAGTTAGGTAACTAATACACCCATTAATAATTTCTATAATATTAAATAAATCTCTACCTAAGCATAAAGCGCTTTCTTTCATTATATCTTATCCCTAAGGCTATGATTGCATTGCCTTAACAATAATATGTCTAAAATATATTGGCTCAATAATCAAGATAACAAAGAATGCAACAATCAAGCATAAAATCAAGCTTGAGATAATCGCATTAGCCATATTAGGCTTCTGCGGACCTCTCATCTCCTTTGCAGGAGGTGTATCCTGGTCATCAACAGATAACTCAATAGTCTGTGTTTTATTATCTGGAGAAGTACTTCTTGCTTCCATTGCCTTTTGAGCGCCACCTACCATAATTGCAACCATAATAATTGTAATAATAGGTGTATAAATTAGGTCTGAAACTAAAGCACTAACTACTTTGTGCTTTAATGTTTTCTCTGATGCACCTACCTTTTTGCATGCATCATCACACACCTTCTTCACCGGAACAACAAAACTAATAACAATCGAAATGGCAAGTGATATCGCAAATGACTTTAACCAGCCACCTACTGTAAAATGTCCTCCATGTAAAGTTCCGACAAATGACAAAATAAAGCTAAGGCTTACACCCATCGCTATATTCATTAATAGTCCTGCTTTTTTCATCTTTTTCTCCAATATACTTTCCTCCTTGAATATATCAGATTTTTGTAAAAATCATCTCTGCAACATACTAATATATACAAATTATACATAGATTAGTGTACTAGGTAAACTAGCCTAATAAATAAGTATTAAAGTATTTTATACATATTACGATTTATATATAATTTTATATTAATCCTTACATTTAATCAAGTTTTTGACTATTTTAATAATGTATAAATTTATTAAAAAACATAGCTATTATACACAAAAAATCACCACAGTAATAGTATTTATAAAACAGGGCTAAATACTATTACTGTGGCAGTTGAAAATTATTTATAAGAATACTTTATTCAAAATGACACTTGCAAATATCAAACATGTGATTTTATCCTTTTGCAAACATTATTATATTAAAATCACTGTCTATTTTATCTATGATAAAGCCTTAAATGCTTCATCTAAATCTTCAATAATATCATTAATATTTTCAGTTCCAATAGAAAGTCTTATTGTATTTGGCTTAATTCCCTGATCAAGAAGCTCAGCCTCATTACACTCTGAATGAGTAGTTGATGCAGGGTGAATTGCCAAGGATTTAACATCAGCAACATTAGCAAGTAATGAGAATAATTCAAGCTGATCAATAAATTCCTGTGCTTTTTTCGCATCTCCCTTAATTTCAAATGTAAAGATTGAACCTCCACCATTAGGGAAATATTTTGCATATAATTCCTGCTGAACCTTATCCTTAGAAACTGAAGGATGATTAACCTTCTCAACAAGTGGGTGGTTATTCAAATACTCAACAACCTTAAGAGCATTCTCAACATGTCTCTCAACACGAAGTGAAAGTGTTTCTAAGCCCTGTAAGAATACAAATGAATGAACAGGCGAAATTGTTGCACCAGTATCTCTAAGTAAAATAGCTCTAATATATGTAACAAAAGCTGCTGGTGCGCAATCCTTTGCAAATGAAACTCCATGATATGATACATTTGGTTCAGTAAGCCATGGATATTTGTCACTCTTTGTCCAGTCAAAATTACCACTGTCAATAATAACACCACCAATTGCTGTACCATGTCCACCAATAAATTTAGTTGCTGAATGAACAACAATATCAGCGCCATACTCAATTGGTCTTACTAAATAAGGAGTTGCAAATGTATTATCAACAATAAGAGGAATTCCTGCCTCATGAGCAATATTTGCAATCTTCTCGATATCAACAACCTCTGAATTAGGGTTTCCTAGTGTTTCTATCTCAATTGCCTTAGTATTTTCTTTGATTGCTGCCTTAATACCTTCATAATCAAATGGATCAACAAAAGTAGTCTCTATTCCATAATCTGGTAAAGTATGTGCTAATAAATTATATGTTCCACCATATATATTCTTTGCTGCAACTATATGATCTCCTGCATGAGCAGCTGTCTGAATTGCATAAGTCAATGCTGCTGCACCAGAGCCAACTGCAATTGCCGCTACACCACCTTCAAGAGCAGCTATTCTTCTCTCAAATATATCCTGAGTTGGATTAGTTAATCTTCCATATATGTTACCTGCATCTCTAAGTCCAAATCTGTCAGCTGCATGTTCGCTATTGTGAAATACATATGATGATGTCAAATAAATTGGAACTGCTCTTGCATCTGTAACTGGATCTGCTGTCTCCTGTCCAATATGTAACTGCTTTGTTTCAAATCTAAAATTTCTTTCTTCTCTTGTCTTTTTTCCCATAATTTATTACCTCACTTTTTTTGCTTTATTTCCTTTTTGTAATAACCTATCTTTTTGATAGGTTTATACTATCATATAATTTCTATCTTGTATAATGGGAAAAAAATATACCAGATTATAGTTTTTACCTATAACCTGGCAAATATAATAAATTACAATTGATTCTTGAGTCTAACACCCATACTAGCTTTACTGTACGGCATTTTATATAATAGCTTGGAACACAAATAAAACAACACATTACCTAACACGATAATTACCAAACCAATTATAAAAAATCCCCTCCTTACCAGGTAAAGAGGGGTACATTGTGAATATATAAAACAATATTAATTAACTGTTTCTAGTCTTATAGTATTAGTATTTCCAGACTTGCCACTTGCCTGTCCTCCAGTTAATATTACATTACTTCCTGGTGCAAGCTTAAATACTTCCTTGGCGTGTCTTACTGCATGATAAAACATAACATCAACGGAATTAAATTCTTCACTAAGTACTGGTGTAACACCCCAGCTTAAGTTAAGCTTTCTCCATGCCTTTTCTGAAGTAGTCATTCCAATAATATCTACAGGGCATCTAAATCTGCTTACCATTCTAACAGTCATACCTGAAAGGGAACTAATAACAATCCCCTTTGCCTTTGTATCAATTGCCATGGAACAAGTAGAATGTGAAACCGCATCAATATTGCTCTTTATCACATAATCAGTTGTGTTAAATCTATTTACATAATCAATATTCTTTTCAGTATATTCTGCAATCTCTGCCATATTTCTAACTGCGTCAACAGGATATTTTCCAGCAGCAGACTCTCCTGAAAGCATTATTGCCGAAGAACCATCATATACAGCATTAGCAACATCCGATATCTCAGCTCTTGTAGGTCTAGGATTATAAATCATTGACTCGAGCATTTCAGTTGCTGTAATAACTCGCTTGCCTAACAAACGACATTTCTTAATTAAATATTTCTGGATTGAAGGAACTTCAACAAATGGAATCTCAACTCCAAGATCTCCTCTTGCAACCATTACACCATCAGCAATCTCGCAGATTTCATCAATATTATCTACTCCAGCACGATTCTCAATTTTGGCAATAATATCAATATCTGCTCCACCATTTTCATTAAGGAAATCTCTAAGCACCTTGACATCACTCTTGTTTGAAACAAATGAAGCAGCAACAAAATCAACATCATTTTGAATTCCAAACAAAATATCGCTCTTATCCTGCTCGCTTAAATAATCTCCAGTCATTACATGATTAGGGAAATTCATACTCTTTCTATTAGAGATGACCCCACCATTGATTATGTCACAAATTACATCATTACCCTTTAACTCTTTTACTTTAAAAATTAGTAGACCATTATTTACTAAAATAGTATCTCCTATTTTAAGTTCATTTACCAAATTCTTGTAACTAACAGACACTCTAGTTTCATCACCCTCAACATCATCAACAGTAAAAATAAATTGCTTTCCTGTTTCAAGAGTAACCTTTTCATCCTTGAATGTCTTAATTCTATACTCTGGTCCTTTAGTATCAAGCATAATAGCTATAGGCATATTAAGACTCTCTCGTACTTCTTTAATCGTATCAATCTTCTTCTGGTGTTCTTCATGGGTTCCATGTGAAAAATTAAGTCTGGCCACATTCATTCCGGCTTCGCACATTTTTGTTAGAACTTCTTTGCTCTCACTTGCTGGTCCAATTGTACAAATAATTTTTGTTTTTCTCATATCACATTACCTTTCTGAACATATTCTTTACGCCCCTTACCTTCTCTAGGTGGCATGTTCCAAAAACAATTCCTAAGTATTAACTTTGTTCATGCTAGTTTCCTTTATATATTAGCATTATGGTATTTAAATGTAAATTAAATACAAAAGATATTAATAAAATTACAAATATAATACGCTATGCCTATAATATAATCTCTTACAGTATAGGCAACGTAAAAAATAAATATAACTTTAGTAATAAATCTTTAAAAGCAAAGAAGAGTTTGGTATATTGCAAACTCTTCTTTGCCCACAACCTATTAATGATGTGAATAATATATATCTATCTTTTACTTTGCCTCTCCAAACTGCCACTCTGGCTTCTTGAAGAAATCAATTCTTGGCTCTAAGAATTTAAGTTCATGTGAGTTAAGTGAATCAACATAAGCAGTTAATGGTTCAAGAATATAATCCCAGCTCCATAGCTTCTCATCAACATTAAGATACTCTCTGAACATTTCACAACCATCAGGTGCAACTGGATGAACTAAAATTGCCATAATCTTACATGCATACCATGTATCAATTAATAATGACTTCTTTAATTCCATATCGTTATTCTTGTCTGCTTCACGACTCTTTGCAGCCCAGTTCTTGTTAACCTCTCTTATATACTCATCAAGCACATAAGAAATTCTGTGAAACTCGTGATTATACATATGTCTCTCATACTCTAAAACCTTCTTTTCAGAAAGAGTCTTTATCCACTCTGAACATTCGCCTTCTGGAATCTTTCCTCCAAAATCAGTTTGAGTTGTATAAAAACATGATCTAATTAATCTGTTAAATACATTAGTTAACAGGTTTCCCTCTTTTAATACTATATCAGCTCCTACACGTTCTTCTTCTGGCATATAAACCTGTGGCTTAAAACCTGTACTCTTATTAGATAATCCTAATGAACAAAAATGCATTCTTAACTGATCTACGGAATAATGCTCTAACAATTCCTTAGCCATTGGTGGCTTAATTTCAGAGCTACTGCTTGCCTTTGAATCCATGAACAAAATGTGTCTGTTAGGAATAATGTGTGGATATTTAACATTGCCTAAGGCATTAAATATACCCATCTCGGCAATTGAATAAAAGTAAATATTATCCTCTCCAATAAACTGATATACTACTGCATCATCATCATTCCACCATTTCTGCCACTCATCCTCTGGGAGTCCTTTTTGTTCAAGGTATGCTCTTGTAAATGAAATCGGTGCCCATAGTGATTCTGGCCAAACCCAGAATGTAAGCTCCTCATCATCTTCAATCTTAGGAATAGGAACGCCCCATTCAACATTTCCAGATAATCTAAATGGAACTAACGTCTTACCTGCTGTATAGTGAACACCATTTTCCTCAAGAACTCTTCTAGCAACATCACGATCCTCTAAAGATTTAAAAATGCACATAAGAGACTTACGCTTTTCTTCATCTACCAACTCATGTTCTGGGAACTGAGCAAGTAAAGCCTCCTGATCCTTATCCTCAAGGTACTTCTTAGGAATATGAACAAGTGGCTTATTAAGAAATTCATCAATAATTGTAAGCTCATACTTTCTTCTATTAGACTGTGCCTTTAACATATCATTTCTTTCTTTTAAGACATCAATGTCATCCTCTAGCTTGTAATACCAATTGGAAACATCAACAAATGAAGGTTTCTTTCCAGATAATACACTTATTGGATTAATTAATTCACTTGGCATATACTGATGTCCTAACGAACACTCATCAGCATAAGCCTTCTCAGAAGTACAGCCCTCAATAGGACATCTTCCCATTACCTGACGACCATTTAAGAATACACCTAATTCATCATCATAGAATTGAGGAGTAGATAACTTCTCCAAATGACCTGATTTGTATAATGATTCAAATATCTCTGCCGAAGTCTTGTTATGCATCTTAGCAGCTGGCTCAAGTGCTGATGCACCAAAGAAATCCAAGCTAATCTCATATCTCTTCAAAGTATCAGTCTGACTGTCATGGTTAGACTTTACGTAATCAGTAATAGACTTATCGTATCCTGATTCCTTTAGCTTTCGATAGCTCTCTAGCGCTGGAGAGCCATAACAATCTGTTCCTGAAACAAAAATTACATTGTCCTTACCAATTCTATCACGCATAAATCTTGCATATATATCTGCATGGACAAACATTCCACCAACATGTCCAAAGTGGAGCTCTTTATTTCCATAAGGCATACCGCCAGTAATTACACATCTCTTTGGAAAAACTGGACGCTCATCTGGTCTAATTCTCTTGTTATACATAAGACCTTCCTCCCTTAACCTATTATCTCAAATAAACTCGTATCTATATAAAATATAAATAATTAAATTTCGCGATGCTTATTTGTGTCATCTGATTTATTCAGTTTAATACTAAATTCAAATACTTTCGCACATTATCAGTCAAAACAAATTAAAGTAATTATAGTAATTGAAGCACTCAAAGAATAGAAAATAGCTTATCTCCTTCAAGATAAGCTATAAAAAATCTTCAGACAAAGATTACTATACCACATTTTATTAAAAATGTCATTATTCTTTATTGAAAAATAATTATTAAAATGTATTAAAAAATAATTATTAAAATAACATATGATTTATCTGATAAAGTTAGTAAACTTTTTAGCCTCTATAGCAGGCTGTTCAACTCCTGCTTTTTTACCTGCCTCAATGCTCTTAAGCAGCCATGCCATATTTCTTCCAAGAAGCTTCATAATCTGAATTCCCTCTTCATCCTTAAGAACTTCCTCAGGTGTATTACCATGAACCATATTCCAATATCTTGATGACACAATAGGCATCTCGGCAAAGCTAAAATACTTATATATAACATCTAACGTTGCTGTTGTTCCAGCTCTTCTTGCTGATGTTACAGCAGCTGCAGGTTTGAATTTAAGGTCTTTCTCACAAGTTCCATAAAGTCTGTCTAAAAATGCAATAATCTCTCCACTTGGGCTAGCATAATATACTGGGGAACCAACAATCAAGGCATCTGCAGTTTTCATTAATCCCGCAACTTCCTTTACTTTATTGTCAATATTTCCATTTACTGCATCTAAACCAATGTGAACAATTTCTGTTTCAATATCAGATGCATTTAATACCTTTGCCACTTCATTAAGTGCTGTATATGTACAACCTTTTTCTCTTCTACTACCATTGATTAATATTACCTTCATAAAAACCTCCAAAAACGAAAAAACTTATGTTTTATTATACCATAAAATAAAATATTTAGAACAATACATAATTTATTATATGTAAAAGCAATTTAATATCTATAGAATTAATTTAATTTCTGTAAAAGAATGTTTATTCCCAATTATGCATAGCCCACACTTCATTTCGTTTTTCAACAAGTAGTTTATTCAGGGTTTCAACAAGTAATTTATTCAGCTTTTCAACAAGTAATTTATTCAGCTTTTCAACAAATAATTTATTCAGCTTTTCAACAAGTAATTTATTCAGATTTTCAACAAGTAATTTATTCAGATTTTCAAGTTGTTCTTACATTTTACATAGTCAGGAACGGCATCTCTATTAAGTCGTTTTAACATTTCTTTGTCAGAATTAATCGTTGCCTTAGAAGTAGTAGTAAGCATATTTCCTGTAATTGTTGCAGATGCACCTGCACAAAATGCCTTTTCACCATCGTTATAAAGCATTGCTCTTCCTGCAGCAAGCCTAATATCTGCCTTTGGATTAATATATCTGAAAAAAGCAATTGTTCTCATTATATCTGCTTCTGTTATTTTTTCCTGATTTTCTAATGGTGTTCCCTTAATTGGCATGAGCACATTTATAGGAATAGAATCAACCTCAAGTTCTGCAAGACTAATTGCCATATCCAATCTATCCTCCCATGTTTCACCCATGCCTATTATACCGCCTGAGCATGTACACATTCCTACCTCTTTAACTAATTTTAACATCTCAATCTTCTGATCATATGTATGTGTAGTGCATATATTGGGGAAATTACTTTTTGACGTCTCAATATTATGATGATAGCTATTTACACCAGCCTGACGAAGTCTTATTAATTGCTCTTTAGTGAGAAATCCCATTGAAGCACACAGCTCAATATCACACTCATTATTCATAGTTTCATATGCCTTTACAGCCTTATCAAATTCCTCTCCAGTAAGAGCTTTTCCTGCTGTTACAATGGAGAATCTATGAACCTGTGCTTCTTCATTTTGTTTACAGGCAGAAACTATAGTCTCCTCTGGTAAAAAATCATAAACCTCACACTCTGTTTTATTATGTGCTGATTGAGCACAATATTTACAGTCCTCAGGACACTTTCCACTTCGTCCATTAATAATAGAACACAAATCTACTTTATCTCCAACAAAATGCTCACGTATCATATCTGCACCTTTGCATAATTCATCCAAATCACACGAAACAAACATACTTAAATCGTCCTGTCTATTTATTCTTCTCCCCTCTACTATTTCCTTTGCTAATTCAATCATATTCATTTTTAATATTTGTCCTTTCACAGTTTACAATTATATACATATGTTGTATTGTAAACCTTTATTCATTTTATAGTTTACATTATGTTAGCATACATAATTTAATATTTCAATTATTTTCTTTACAAGCCTATTAGCGTTTCTTTACAAGCCTATTAGCGTTTCTTTACAAGCCTATTTTCATTTCTCAGCAAGCCTATTTTTCATTTCTCAGCAAGCCTATTTTCATTAATCATATTAGAAGCTCCCAATTACTTAATGGAACATACGGTTTTTAACTCCGAAAAAAAGAACGACTAACTATAAAATTTCTGATGTTTTAATTTGCTTCAGCACTTTTTATATATTAGATTATTATCTTTGTGCATTTTGTATATTTTTAGCAATTTTTGATATGTAATTTTTCTCTTTGTACTGTTTTTTGTTTTCTATATATGTTATAATAATAGATATTATATTGTAGTTTGTGAGGGATGCCATATGTTTAAGATTAAAGAAAACAAAGTTGACTTTGACGTTACATACAAAGACGTTCCAATCGAAGAAATAAAAAGAAGAGAAAGTGTTGGTTATGCTCATATTAGATGTGATCACGCTTCCTACTTTGTAGATATTAATAATGATAGTGAACGGGAACGTCTTCAAAGACATCTTGGTTTAGATGGTTATAAGTGGTTCAAAGAAGAAACAGGTAACCAGCATTGGGTTATTTACAACCCAAAACATTACAAAATTGATATGGACTGGGAAAACAGAGCTGTTCTTAAGCTTAACACAGCAGATTATGATGGTGGATATCTCGAGCCTCCAATTAATGCTTCTAGCTTCTGTGGTATATTTTCTTGGATGACTATTCCAGAGAATATTAAATTCAGTAACCGTTTTTCACTTAGACACATTAAAGAAATGTCGCTTATGTTTGCAGGTTCGCAGATTCCTGACGGCATAGATTTAACTCCATGCTTAACAACTCATCATGTTGAAAAGGTTAGATATATGTTCTACAAAGCACATATACCTAAGAATTTCCAGTTAGGTGATTTTTTCAACACTCACAAGGTTACTAGTATGGAGCACATGTTTTCTCAAACCAAAATACCTAATGGATTTAACATCAACTTAAGAACAGATAGCCTAGAGAATGCAAACCATATGTTTTTCAAGGTCAATTTCGAAGGCTCTTGTCATTTTGGTGAGAATTTCAAATTAAATGACAACATTATTACAACTGATTTCTTCGACGAAAGTGTTATACACGGAGTAACCTACCGAACAGATGAAGGTTATGATTTATATGATGTAATTAACACCTTGAACGCTTAGCCAATTTCTTATTCAATAACAAATTAAAAAAACTTGAGGAATTTTCCTCAAGTTTTTTTAATAATATAGTTTACAACTTATATCTAGATATCAAATTCATCTCTTGGTTTTGGTTTAGAAAAATAATATCCCTGAATTACGTCACAATTTAAGCTTCTCAAGAATTCAAACTGCTGTTCATTTTCAACGCCTTCAGCCACAACTGACATTTTTTTGAAGTGTGATAATTCTATAGTATGTCGGATTATTTCATTTCCACCAGGATCACCTATAAAATCAACTAGGGATTTATCCAATTTAATTACACTAAATGGCAACAAATTAAGACTTGATAATGATGATACGCCAGATCCAAAATCATCCATGCACAATACAAAACCTGCTTTAATTAATTCCTGCGTTAAATCCATAACCTGTGAATCTTGAAGCATGGCACTCTCTGTTATTTCAAGCTGCAATAACTGATAATCAATATTGTACTTCTCAACAATAGCTTTATATTTTTCAACCAAATCATCATTACAAAGACTAACTCTGGATAAATTAATCGAAACTGGGACAAGTCGTCTACCTTCTGCCGTCCATTTAGCTATATCAGCACATACAGCTTCGAAAACATATTCATCTAGTTTGCTAATTAATCCATCTTCTTCGAAAGTAGGAACAAATTCCCCTGGAGATATCATTTTGCCATTAGGTGTCTGCCATCTCACTAATGCCTCTGCACCAACAATCTCCTTTGAATTAGTGTCGTGCTTAGCCTGATACCAGATTTTGAACTCCTTGTTTGCTATTGCGTTATCAAAATTAGCCTCAAAAGACTGAACTTTAACCTGATGCTTACTAATAGGTCCTTCGTAGTTTCCTATGTCAGTTCCATACTGATTCTTAACACTATTAAGTGCAAGGATTGCACGATCACACATTCTAGCAACTGTAAGTTCTCTATTAACATTCTCATAAACCCCATACTTAATTGTCAGATTAGGAATATCCATCTCTTCTTGAACTTTTCTTGTTAATTCTTTGAAAAATTCATCAGAGTGGTTATCACTTGAAGGAGATATAAAAATAAACTGATCATCATCAAATCTTCCGCAAATTCCCTCTGGATTTATTTCTCGTATTTTTGCTGATAATACTTTAAGAAGTTCATTGCTAAATTCTTCTCCCAATATGCTATTTATATACTTAAAATTCTTTATATCTGCAATAATCAAGTCATACTCTTCATCAACTGTATTATCAAGCAACTCCCGAGCGTGTTTATAAAAAGCATATCTATTAAACAATGCTGTTGTTTCATCATGTTCAAGATTATAATTATATTTTAGCGTATATTTAATACTAACTATAATAGCAACAACTGAAATAATAAATACCACTATACACAATATAATTTCAACAATCATACTTTTTAAAACATTGTAACCATCCTTTGGCTCAACAACCAATGTCCATGTATCACCAGATATATCAAAATCCGAACTAACTAATTCCGTAAGCTTCTTGTCAGTATTAGAAATAATATATCCATTGTCATTAGAAAGACTCTTATAATTGTTGTTTTTGACACCAAAATAGTATTGGTTGGATTTGCTAGATAACGCCTTTACTACTGTATCCTCAAAAACCTTCCAATCAATTACTACAACAACCATTGCCTTATATTTGTTATTAACGTATATGGGATTACATATAGAAAAGCCACCGCCGCCCTCAACTAAATCATATGGACCATCCACTAATATCTTCCTTGTAGATATAGCTTTTCGTATAATATCTGCTTTATCTTTAGAATCGTACATATCATAACCAATTGTTGCCTCCTTAACCGTACTAGGATATGCCGCAACAACAACTGTATCTACAGCAAAATACATACTTTTAATCATGGAATCATCATACATAGTCATTCTGCAGATTTTATCAAAATCCTTAATAAAATCCATACCATACAATGTATAAAAATCACTCACTGTTTCTGAATCTGCAATACATTTTTCAAATGAAAGCCTTATGGTATTAGTAGCGCTATTTGCATATTCCGAAACCTCAACCTTACGCTCTTCAATATGGCTTTTAAATGCAAAATGTAAAAATACTAATTGCAAAAAAAGAATCAAAAATATAATTACAGCAAGTATTATTTTATGTCTTGTTTTTAGTCTTGTTTTAAGATAAATTTTTTCTTTTGTCATATATCCCTCATATATTATCCAAATGTTTCATGAAAACAAACAAGAAAATAAATATTTTTCTATTTAAACCAAAACCACTTTTTCGTTCTAAATACTTGTTAATATTTTACCATACTATATAAGTATAAACAATGTGATAGACTTGACAAAAATTAATTTTTATAGGTATCAATATAAACATTTTCACAAACTGTAAAGAATAGTGTTTTCTAAATTTAGTGTATTTTTATAAATTTAATGTTATAATTTGTACAATAATTTTATGGTTATAAATAAGGCTCTTGCAAGCACCACACTGCCTAAGTGAAAGTGGTTTTTGCCTACAAGAAATGAAAGGATTTTATTTATGAAATATTATATGGCGCCCTTAGAAGGTATTACATCTTATATATATAGAAGCACATACGACAAATATTTTTGTAAAATGGATAAATATTTCACTCCATTTTTAGTTAGCCCTAATTTTAATTTGAAAGAAAAATTAGATTTATGCCCAGAAAATAATCTAAATATTAATTTAGTTCCTCAAATTCTATCTAAGGATTCTGATGAATTTATTAAAATAGCAAAATCCGTAAGTGAATATGGCTATACAACAGTAAATCTTAATTTAGGTTGTCCCGCAGGTACTGTTGTAAGCAAAAAGCGTGGTTCAGGAATGCTTTCTGATCTTTATTATTTAGATAATTTTCTATATGAATTATTTGCAAATTGTCCTCTTAACATTTCAATCAAAACAAGAATTGGAATTTGGGAACAATATGATGAATGGGAAGAAATATTAGATATCTATTCGAAATATAACATGGAAGAATTGATAATACACCCAAGATATCAAAAGGAATTTTACAAGGGCAAGCCACATCTTGATGCCTTTATTAAAGCTACAACAAAAATAAGTATTCCACTTTGTTATAACGGAGATATTTTTGCTAAAGAAGATTTTGAGCTACTAAAGGCTAAATGCCCTAGCCTTGATAATGTCATGCTAGGACGTGGTATTTTAAAAAATCCTGGTCTTCTTGCTTCAATAAATGGTACTAAGGCTCCAACAAAAAGCATTATCAAAGATTTCCATGATGATTTATTTGAGCAATACCAGGAACGAATGTCTGGCGAAATGCCTACACTTTACAAAATGATAGAGTTATGGACCTACATGGAAGCAAGTTTTACAAACCCTGAGAAATATATGAAAAAAATTAAAAAAGCAAAGCATTTTTCTGAATACAAGGCGGCAGTTAATGCATTATTTACAAACGAGGATTATATTACACTGTAGGACAATGATTATATAACAAGAGATTTTGACTTATATGACGATGATTATATAACAAGTTTTATTGACTTATATGATATGGCATGGGTTTTATTACACTTGAATTAGCGTTATATATATTTTATACTTACAGAATAATATATTATTCTCTTCGAGATGATAATATAAGAAATATATAAATCAGTCTTAAATACAATATTTTTATAGGAGCGTTAGTTATGTTTAATAATAATAATAATAATGCACAATTACAAATTAATCCTGACATATTAGCCTGGAAAAGCGTTTGTCAAAAGTTGTTTAATAGTATTTTGATACAAGAAATCATTGCCGCTATATTATTTCTTGTTCTTAATATTATTAACTTAATCCTTGCAGATACAGAATTTCTTACAATTTTTGTACTTTTGTCAAGCTTATATTTTACTATATCAACCATTTTTCTAATATGGATGTTAATATCGAAACGATTGTTTCTTAATTCACCAAAAATTGATATCTATTCAGTTAACTCCAAACTGTTCTGAAAGTGAAATATTCAAGCTTGTAAAAGAACTAAATCCAAATGTAATTATTGGTGAATCCTCAGTAAATAAAGAAAAATATAATGCAATGCTTAAAGCAGACAAAAATTAAGAATTAACTAACTTGAAATATATTATTTAGATAATAGTATTATTTCAAGTTTTTTCTGTTCGCTTAAATATATCTGACACCTCTTGCAAGGAAATAAAAGCATTAGGGTCATTCATCTGCACAATGGTTTTTAGTTCATATACCTGAAACTGATTGATAATCATATATACGATTTTATATTCTTTTTTTGAATATCCACCCATTGCATCAACAATTGTCCCACTAAAATCAAATCGTTCATTTAATGCATCGGTAATCTTGTCTGCTTGTGTTGTTACTATCATGGCACATTTTTCTTTATTAAATCCATCCACAATAAAATCAATTGTTTTAGAAGCTACAAAATATGTAATAATCGAGTACAAGGGTAATATCCAGCTATTGAGAACAAACCCACAAACAATATACAATATTGCATTAAATATCATCACAAATGTTCCAATAGAAAGCCCAAGTTTTTTAGAAAAAATAACCGATAAAACATCCATTCCATCAATTGCACCTCCTAGTCGAATACTTAAGCCACTTCCAATACCAGAAATAACCCCTCCGAAAATGGCACATAGAAGTAAATCACTGCCTGCCAATGGCGATACAAAATCTACATCAATTGGAAATACATTCACAATAAGATAAGAGAACAAAGAGTACATAGCTACAGTAAAAACAGAATATACAGTAAATGGAAAGCCTTGTTTTTTCGCTCCAAATAAGAAAATAGGAATGTTAATTAATAGCAAAAAAGCAGAAATAGATAAATATGACGGAGTAATCTGATCCAAAAGCATGGAAAGTCCAGATACCCCACTGTCGTATAATTTAACAGGAAACAAAAACAGCATTACACCAAATGCGTTGATGGTGCCTGCCAATGCCAAATACAAAAAATTTAAGGGCTTTAAAGTATGCAACAGTTCCTCTATTCTCTTGATTATAAGTCTTATATTTATTTTCAAAATACCTTCTCCTTCCATACAATTTTTCCATATAGGATTATCCTTAATATTCTCAGCTTCCTCATCATCATTACTTTTCTTTGACATTATGACTAAATATGCAAGATATATCAAAAACATTATCCAAAGTATAACACCCTCTGCAAAGGTCACTGTTGCTCCCTCTACAAACCAATAAGTTCCTTTTACAAGGAACACAAATCCTAATAACAAAACAACAACTTGTAAAAAGATAATTTCTACCTCTCTTTTATTATTTTATTTTGCAGTAGGAAAAAAAAGAGACTCCTACCGCATAAGCAGTAAAAGTCTCGCTATTTCATCACTTTCCGAGTTATATGTCACAATAACTGTCCTGACGAAGAAGTGAACCAAATTTCATTGGCTAGCTACTCCTTTTTAATAAGTATATTCTAGCATATAACTTTTTATGAATAAAATATAATATATTTTTATAATATTTATTGCTTTTTATGCGCATATCATTTTTTATGTTTATTGCTTTGGCTATGCCACAACAAAATCATGTATTTGTAAAATTTACAAATTTTGACCTTTAGAACATATACAAACAACGATATAATTTGCATATACAATATTGGCGGTGTGCATATGATAGGATTGCAAGAAACAATAAAACCATCTGCGTAATTCTTCCCACTAATATGATACTACAAGCTGCATCTTGAATTTTTCTTCTCCGTAAACTGCATGAGGAATGTCTTTTGGCATAATAAGTGTTTCTCCTGCTTCAAGATAAAATACTTCATCAGCTACAGTAAATCTTCCTTTTCCCTCTAATACAGTTACCATTGCATCTCCACCAGCTGCATGAGTAGATATCTCTTCTCCTTTATCAAATGAGAAAATTGTCATACTTACAGACTCATTTTGAACTAATGTTTTACTTACTACCTGACCTGCCTGATATTCAATTTGATCCTTTAAGTTAAGCTTTGTCTTTTTTTCAATGTTCTTGTACATAATTTTATCTCCTATTTTACTCTACTATATTTCCATCAATTCCTATTGTAACAACCTGCCAAGGAATAAATTTCCCACTTGCCTGCAAAGCATTTTTTGCTGAAAGCTCCAAGCCTCCACAACAAGGCACTTCCATTCTTACAATAGTTACTGATTGAATACTATTATTTGTTATAATTTGTGTAAGCTTTTCGCTATATTGAACATCATCTAGCTTTGGACATCCAATAAGCGTAATCTTTCCTTTAATGAATTCCTCATGGAATGAAGCATATGCATATGCTGTACAATCTGCGGCAATCAGCAATTTTGCGCCCTCAAAATAAGGTGCCTTGATTGGTGCTAACTTAATCTGTACTGGCCAGTTCTGCAATCTGGAACTATATTTTACACAACTACTATCCTGTACCTGATTTTCTTGGTTCTTTTGGTTAATTTGCATTATCTTTGTTCCTGGACATCCCCCATTATGTTCCTGCTTATTATATTATTTAGCATTTTCCTTTGCCTGTTGTGCAGCCTTTACTGCTGCCTCATCATACTCTGGAGCTTCTCTTGTTTCAAATGTAATCGCTCCTGTTGGACATCCTGGAAGACAATCGCCAAATCCGTCGCAAAAATGCTCTCTTACAAGCTTTGCCTTTCCATCTATTATCTCAATAGCACCCTCATGACATGCATTTGCACATATTCCACAGCCATTACATTTATCTTCATCAATGCGTATAATTTGCCTAAGCATATTAGATTTTCTCCTTTATCTTTACTTTATGTGGTTATAATACTATTATATAAATAAATATTATGTTGTATTTCCAACAAAATAAATTTTTATATAATTTCATTAGTATCTTCATGAAATAAATTTTTATATAATTTCATTATTATCCTCATGAGATAATTTTTTATATAATTTCATTAATATCTTCATGAAATGAATTTTTTATATAATTTCATTAGTATCTTCATGAGATAAATTTTTATATAATTATACTAGTATCTTCAAAAAAGGAGTTTTTTATGGATAATTACATTAATATTTTAACAAAATTACCTTTATTTAATGGAATATCTAAAGATAATATTCCCATTCTTCTTAAAAGGCTTGAAACCTATATTAAATCCTACAAAAAAGATGAATATATTAAGCTATCTGGTGATCCAGCAAACTTTATCGGTATTGTATTATCTGGAAATATTCAGATTCTCACTGATGATTTCTATGGTAAACGTAGCATTACTTCCTCCCTTAACAAAGGAGCTCTTTTTGCTGAAGCCTTTGCATGTGCAGGATTAACAACTCTTCCTGTGGATATTCTATCTTGTGATGACACAGATATTATGTTTATTAACAGTGATAAATTATTTTCTTCTTGTAGTAACGGTTGTGAATTTCATCATACAATAATCGAAAATCTTCTTAATATCGTGGCGAAGAAAAATCTTATGCTAAACCAAAAGCTTCAATATATTTCTCACAAAACTACTAGAGAAAAAATAATGGCATACCTAAATGATCAGGCAAAAAAACAGCGATCAAATGAATTTACTATTCCATTTGACCGCCAAAGTCTTGCTGACTATTTAGGAGTAGAAAGAAGCGCCATGTCTGCCGAAATAAGCAAACTGGTCAAACAAGGCATTATTGAAACTAATCGTAGCAGCTTCAAAATATTAAAACATTTCCATACAGACAATTAATAATTTTACATTATACTATCACTATTTATTTTTCAATAATGGTGCTAATGTTTTTTTAATATTATCAATGGAAATCGGCTTTGCTATATGTCCATTCATACCTATTTCAAATGCTTTCCTTCTATCCTCTTCAAAAGCATTTGCTGTCATAGCAACAATAGGTATTTTTGATTTTTCTTCATCCTTAAAAAATCTTATAACCTGCGTAGCTTTATATCCATCCATATTTGGCATCTGAATATCCATAAGAATTAAATCATAGCTTCCTGCTGGCATAGTCTCAACCTTGTCTACACACTGAATTCCATCCTCAACACGATCAATAACCAATCCCATATCCTCTAATATATTAATTGCAATTTCAGCATTAAGTTCATTATCCTCTGCTAATAATATTCGTTTACCTTTGATTTGTTCTTTAATATCTATATCAGATGGCTCACTATTCATTTGTTCATAATATGCTTTATCTGCAAGCTTATGTTCAAATAATATTGTATAATGGGTACCTTTTCCAAGTTCACTTTTTACTTTTATTGACGCTCCCATCATATCCAAATACTTCTTAACAATTGGCATTCCTAATCCAGTTCCACCAACTTTGCCTATAGTTGTATTTCGTTCACGTGAAAATGGCTCATATATCCTCTTAAGGAACTCCTTGCTCATTCCAATTCCAGTATCTATCACCTCAGATTGAATTCTTACATAGCCCTCTTTTTCACATGGAAGTTCTCTTATTTTTACTGCAATTTTTCCACCTGGCAAAGTATATTTAATAGCATTGCTAATTAGATTAATATATATTTCTCTCAACTTAGTTTCGTCACACATTACATATTTTGATTCAAAAATTCCATTATATGTAATTTTGATTCCTTTTTTCTCTGCTTCTGATTCAAATACTTCTACTATCTCCTTTGCAGTGCCACCAGTTTTTACACAATTTTCATCTAATTTAATTTTGCCACTTTCAATATGTGCCATATCAAGAACGTTATTAATAATCGATAAAAGTAATTTCCCCGACTGTTCTATTTTTTCCTGATAAGATGCTATTTTAGCAGGATCCTTTTCATTTTTCATAATATTTGTGTATCCAAGAAGTGCATTCATTGGTGTTCTAATATCATGAGACATGTTATTAAGGAACTGAGTTTTGGCTATATTTGCCACTTCAGCTTTTTTCAGGGCTATAGCAAGCTCTTCATTTTTTTGTCTTTCAGCCATAACAACATCATCAACGTTCTTAAATCCCATAACAAAATCATTGTTCATTCCGTTAGGATCAGTCAAAGCAAAGCTGACTTGGAAATAATATTTTTTATTTCTAAAATATCTTCCAAAGACAATACTATATATAGGCTGGCTGTGTATGGCTTTAAGCACAACTTCATATTTTGTTTTACGTGCAAATCGCTCTTTATCCTCATCACACACAAATCGCTCAATATATTCCTTCATACCCTCCTCATATGATTTATCATTATTCGAAAAGAAATCATCATCTCTTACATTTTTACCCATTCCAGTATCTTGATACTTAATACTTGATTCACCATTTTCAGAAACAAACCATACCGTTGTATAGTCCTTAGAAAGACCATGAATAATTTTGTTTTGTTCCATCAAAAGATGATGTTCTTTCTCAAGTTGTTTCTTTTTTTCTTCTTCCTCTACAATAATATCATCAATCAGGCGGTATCCCATAACTGCTGCATCTTCTATTCCTTCTGCTTTAGCAACAAACACCTCGAAATAATGCTTATCCACCACGTCATTTGTGTTAAAGCGATATGTAAACGTTGGAATTGTTTCCAATTGTTTTTTCAATGTACCAAGACTTAATTTATTCACATAGTCAGCTGCAGACTCTTTATCCACATATTTTTCATAATAATCTCTTAAATTTCTATCATACATTTCAAAGTCTTCTTCATAAAGATTTTGCCTATCAATTTCACGTATTCTTTGATTTTTCTTTAGAGCGATTACTTTTTTCTTTTTAAAATCTATAAAGAAAAAGGTTAAATAATCTTTACATAATGTATCAAAAATATGCTTGTTCGCCTTAAGAGCTCTGTTTTCTGTAATATCTAAAAAAGTAGTGAATGCTGAACGTTCTCCATGAAGGCTAGTTACAGTTTCTATATGGGCAATAATATTTCGAGTTTGTCCATCCAATCTAGTAATAGTACCTTCAAAATCAACTCCTCCATCTTCAGTTAAAAGCTTACGAAGCACCTTGGTTACAGACGGATCCTCATATGTTGTATTTTTCACAAAATCATGAATGTTTTCCTGAAATTCTTCAATACTTTTTACGCCAAATATTTTGAGCATCTCTGCATTGGAATACTGAATCGCATTACTCTCTAAGGTATATTCAACAATTCCACAATTTATATGATCCATTAATCTTCTGTAATATGCCTGTGATTTCTGTAACTGCAATTCACGACTTCTGCGCATCAGATTTCCAGTTATCTCTTCTCCATTCTCCACATGAATAGTGTCTGATAATTCCTTGTGATATCCTACAAAAGTCACTTTATTTCCAATCTTCTTTGTCATTCTTCCACCACAACGTACATAAATTAGTCCTTGTGTTGGATGATTATAACGATAAACAACCTCAGCCATTCCATTTAGCAGTTCCTGATCATATTCAGCCATAAGATACATATCTTCTGGATAAATGTGTTTCATAAAGAATTCGCAACATTCCTCTGGTGTCAGGTTCTTAGGTGCGCCTAACAATTCTAGCATAGTATTATCCGCAAATAACCTGACAGTAACACCATCTTCTAATTCTCTTTTCCATAAACCGATGTTGTTCGCATCAAAATATTCGTTTATAATTTGTGTACTTAATTCATTCATATGGTTTCCTCCCATATAACAGCAGACCTCTTAATTCTGTCTGGAATTATTGTTGTTTTTTACAAACCTAAACAATGTTTGCCTTATCTTTTTTATCTCTAATGGTTTTACTAAAACTAAAATATTTTTATTATTATTTGCAACAAACTCTGCCAACAAAATAGTCTGATGCTCCTATGCAAATCATACCACATTGCCTTATTTTTGTCGATTTCTTTACGTATGTATTTTACTTTTATTTCAGCATTTTTTCTATAATGAATGTCATTAATATACTATTTTTTTTCTATAATGCCTAACATTAGTAAAGCAGCTTTTTACTAAATTATATTTACTAAAAAAGCTTCACACTATACCAAGCATTGTCTAAGCAATAACTCATATAGCACGAAGCTTTTTTTATAATATAAACCTTATAAACTTATCTTTTTATCAAGCAAATACGCTGCCCCAAAATACGAAAGCACAGCTACAGTCAAATATACAATATACTGTGGCAACACACTTAACATTGCATCTGAAAAATTATTTATTGTTACTACATCTGGCTTAACAGCATCAGCAACAATAGTGATAATGATATAAAACACTACAAATATCACGACACTAATAATGCCCTTTCCCTTTTTGTTTTGCAATATTGTTGCACTAATTGATATTGCAAAATAAGCCATTGTAATAATCATATAAAATGCAATCAAAAATAGTAAAAATGCAATAAATATGGCGAGTCTATAATCTATCCCTGCATCTTTAAATGCAAATGCCATAAAATTCATAAACTCCTTAATATTGAATTCAGCACCAATGATATCAAAATTAATCATTTCAAAAATAACTGAAATCACAACAAAGGATACACCTGCCAAAAATGTTGAAATCATCTTTGCAGCAAGAATTCCATAGCTTGAAATAGGTGTCATGAAAACTAAATATCCTTCTTTTTTCTTCAAGTCATCACTGTATGTCTTTATTCCTGCTGATAAAATAACAATGTACCCTAATGATATTTCTAGTGTAAGCACTGCGAAACTAAAAGCGGATATTCCGTTCATATCAAGAGCACTACCTAATAAAAATAATATTTCCAATACAACTAGCGAACCGAACACTATTCCAAGAAAACCGATTATTCTTCGGTATTCATATTTTATCATCTTTAACATATTCTATTCCTCCAAATATAACAATTTTCATTCTTATTATGGCATCATATTACCATATGCATATATCTGCTTATAAAGATCAACAATTGACTTACCTGACTGTTCTCTTAGCATATTAGCATCCCCCTGTAATACGCACTGTCCATTCCTAATATAAATTGCATATGTAACAATCTTCTCTAACTCTTCAACAAGGTGGCTTGACATAATAACTGAAGTATTTGGATTCATATTCTGCATTATTGTCACAAGAATCTGCTCTCTGGCAATAACATCAATACCATTAAGAGGCTCATCTAACATAATAATCTCACTTGCTCTGCTTAGGTTAATTGCTATCTTAAGCTTAGCCATCATACCAGTAGACATTGTTTTAACCTTCTGCTTCTCATTTAAGCCCATCTGTCTAATTATGTAAAGTGCCTTTTCTTTATTGAAATCCTCAAAGAAGTCGCTGTAATATTTTATAATATCAAGGGAATTCATATATGGGAAGAAATATGCCTCCGTAGACATATAAGCTATTCTCGCCTTATGCTTATAATTCAAAGGCTCACCATCAAGATATATCTCACCAGAAGATGGCTTTGAAATTCCAGCAATCATCTTCATAAGTGTTGACTTACCACTTCCATTTGGTCCTAACAAAGCATATATCTGTCCAGGTACAATGTTAAGACTAACGCCATCAACAGCTGTAGTTGTAAGATATTTCTTTACTAAATTTCTACATTCTAGCATGTATTATTCCTCCTATCAGCTCCACTTTACTGAATTTTAAATCATTCTATTATACTATATAATCTAAAAATAAATTACTACGATAATATCATAATTGTATTACCGCAATAATTCCATAATTTAATTACTATTAACATTATATATGTATATACTATTTTGTCAATAAAATCCCCCCCCTTTTCCTTGTACTTATGTCAGTTGATTTTATATTTAATATTTCATATAATATCATTAGTGTTGTGTTTATCACATATCTTATTTTTGATTAGGATATTTTAAATTATCAATTAAAGCAAATCGCCTATCAAAATTTGATTATAGTCAACACTTATTTTTTACTAGAAAGGATGAAGCATATTGAACAGCAATAGTTTTCCATTTTCACATAATAGTATATTAAGTAATGTTAATGACGAGGATATCAAAAACCTACGTTTGCTACTTGAGTCTTCAAAAGATCTACTATCTTGCTACCGTTGTGCAATTATGGAAGTAGAAACTAAATTCAAGGTATTAAACGAACGTTTTTCTTTACTTCACGATAGAAATCCAATTGACAATATCCAAAGTCGACTTAAATCACCTGAAAGCATTTGCGACAAGCTTGTTAGAAAGAAGCTTCCATTTACACAAGAAGCAATAGTCAACAATATATTTGATATTGCAGGTATAAGAATTGTTTGTTCCTTTATTGATGATATATATATGCTTGCAGATTGTTTATTACAGCAAGACGATATTACTCTTATTGAGAAAAAGGATTATATTAAAAAGCCTAAGCCAAATGGTTACAGAAGTCTCCATTTGATTGTTGAGGTTCCAATATTCTTACAAAACGAGAAAAAACTTATGAAGGTCGAGGTTCAGCTTAGAACTATTGCTATGGAATTTTGGGCTAATCTTGAACACCAGCTTAGATACAAAAAAGATGTTCCTGCAAATATACATGAGCAAACATCTACTAAGCTCTACCAATGTGCAAAATTAAGTGCCATATTAGATGATCAGATGAAAGAAATTAAGGACACTATTTTTCAATAGTGTCCTAATAATTTTCTATGCAAAATACTGCTCATACCATACTAAAAATACATATATACACCATACTTTTCTCCAGTTATCTGGTTTAGCAAAGTGTTCTTCATCAAGCATTGCTGTAATCTTATTTATATCAAAGAATTTAGCTGCGTTGTCGCTTGTAAACTTATCTTTAATCATATTAAGATACTTTTCTTCTTGCATCCACACTCTAGCAGGTACAGCAAAACCAAGCTTCCTTCTAAATGCTACCTCATCAGGAATCATTCTACTTGAAGCTTTTCTAAATACAATCTTGCTCTGCTCCTTACTTACCTTATATGTTGAAGGAATCTGGCAGGCAACATCATAAAGCCTTGTATCAAGAAAAGGAGTTCTAGCAATAAGTCCATTTGCCTTACTCATCTTCTCAGCATTTAGCATTATGTCTCCCTCAAACCAAACATTTAAGTCGCATAACCACATCTTAGTAATATCATCTGTATTTTCATCAAAATCATATAAGCTGTTTGCCAGCTGAAGAGGAGTAAGCTCTCCACTGTAATTAAGTAAAATATCCTTCTTCTCAGACTCTGACATAACCTTTGTGTTTCCAATATAATAATTTTCTACAGGTGCACTTTCGTAATCAGGATTATCTAAGTTGACTAATCTTCTTGTATATGCATGATAACCACAGAAAAGTTCATCTGCACCCTCTCCAGAGTAACATACATTTACATACTTCTTTGCTCCCTTACAAGCAAGGTAAAATGCTATTGTTGAAGCATCTGCTAAAGGCTGTTCCATGCTCTTCATTGCCTCTGGAATTACACCAAAATAATCCTCTGGAGTAATCTTTACACGAACATGCTCTGAACCAATGAATTTTGCAGATTCTGCTGCTAAATCAGATTCATCAAAATCCTTGTTGTCATATGCAGTTGAAAAAGTATATTTAGGTTTAGTCAAAGCAGCAAGATATGCTGAATCAACACCACCTGATAAGAAATTTCCATATTCCTCTCCTGGTAACTTCCAATCATCAATCAAATTATTCAAAGTATCATTTACAAGGTCTGCATAATACTCAATATCCTTGCTATCATCGCCCTTATATTCTGGTTTCCAATAAGTTTTGATTGAAAGCTGCCCATTCTCATAAGAAAGTGCCTGTCCTGGCATTATCTTTATTATATTCTTAAAAAATGTATTCTTTCCTGGTAAATAAGAATAAGTTAAAAACAACTCAAGTGCTTCTTCATTTAACTCCTTCTCATATAATCCGCTATTAAGAATTTCATTCATTGTTAATCCAAATACTATCTTACCAGCATCAGTAATGTAGTAATACAAAGACTCATTTCCAAATCTATCTCTTACTGCAAAATACTTTCCTTCATCTTCTATAACATAAGCAAACATACCATGAATGTGAGTAGGCATATCCTTACCCCATTTATCATATGCACCTTTGATGTAATCTGCATCATTACTTGATTCACCAAATAAATTTGCTAATTCTTTTTTGTTACTAATATAGCCACTAAATTTTACTACCTCAGCCATAATTTATCTCCTTTTGTATATTACATTCTTCTTTATGTATGATATTTTAAAATCAAATTAAGCCTTCATATTCATCCCCCATGGCAAGTCTTAACTTTTGTAAGCATTACCGGTGTATCGTCATCTCCCACATTTGACATATACACTACATCACCTATATTAATTGTTCCCCTAACCTTACCAACAACAACCACAACATCTTTTGATGCATCAAATAAAAACTTATCCTCTACACCAATTAAAAAGCCATTATTCTAACCTGTGCTATTATTTTCACCCATTAAATATCTCCTTCAAATTAGTTAATTATTAAACAACTACGCCATTGCTTTATCCTTATATTTCTCAATTTCTTCGATATATTTTTTACCAATCTCACTTATTATAGCGTCTTTTCTGCTGATATATCCAATTGTCATTTTCTCATCTGATTTTAGCTTAACAGCACAATAATCACTACCGTTAAATTCCTCACATATTATACCAGAGCATAATGTATATCCATTTAGTCCAACCATAAGATTAAGCAAGGTTGCTCTATCATTAGCCCTAATGAATTGCTTATATTGATATGTACTTAGTACCTCTTCTGCAAAATAAAATGAATTATGCTCTCCCTGATCAAAGCCAAGACAAGGATATTCATCTAACTCATCTAAAGTAATTTCCTTCTTGTTCGCCAAAGGATGTCCCTTCCAGATATACGCATATATGCTACACTCAAGAATCGGAGTAAATACAAGATTGTATTCCTTAAAAAGCTTTTTTAATACATGCTCATTGAATTCATTTACATACAGTATACCTATCTCACTCTTATTGTTCCTAACATTATCAATTACTTCATGAGTTTTTGTTTCGTGAACTTCAAACTCAAATTCATCCATTCCATACTGTTTAACCACTTCAACAAAGGCCTTTACGGCAAATGTATAATGCTGCATTGAAACACTGAATGTCTTTTTTCGATTTATCTTTGAAATATACTTTGCATCAAGCAAATCATACTGTTCAACAACTGACTTTGCATATCCAATAAATTCTGCACCCTTAGTAGTAACACAAATACCAGTCTTCGAACGAGTAAACACATCAAACCCCAGCTCATCCTCCAGTGAATGAATCGCTGCCGACAAACTAGGCTGGGAAATAAACAACTCCTTTGCCGCATCATTCAACGACTTTGAACCTGCAACCACAATTGCATACTTAAGCTGTACCAGTGTCATACTACTCTCTCCTTTACACATTTCCTCGCATATATGTACTCCTAAATTGTTATTAATGTTAATTTCCATTATCCAAAGCCAATAGGCTTCCTGCTTCAAAATATTTCAAGTACCTATATGTTTATTCGAAGTTTATTGGGGTGCGTTTGCACACACATTATTTATTATACCTTATCAGGTGGAATGTGAAAAGAAATATATTGCAATACGGAAATTAGATTTTATTGCAATACGAAAATTAGATTTTATCCTAAGGCAACATCAAGAATCATCATAAGTACGAAGCCTAATGCAAATCCAATTGTTCCAATATTGGTATGTTCTCCGTTTTGTGATTCTGGAACTAATTCTTCTACAACCACGTATATCATTGCACCTGCCGCAAAGGAAAGTATGTAAGGAAGCACTGGTACTATATATGCAGTTAAAGCAATTGTAATAAGTGCTGCAACTGGTTCTACTGCTCCTGATAAAGAGCCATATATAAATGCTCTTCCTTTACTAATTCCTATTTCTTTAAGTGGCATTGATATAATTGCACCTTCTGGAAAATTCTGAATTGAAATCCCAACTGCAAGGGCAACTGCTCCCATTAAAGACATATTCGTATTTCCAGAAAAAACTCCCGCAAATGCAACTCCAACAGCCATTCCTTCAGGAATGTTATGAATTGTTACTGCAAGAAGCAGCATTGAGGATTTCTGTAGCTTTGATTTTACCCCTTCTGGCTTATCGCTTTCTAAATGTAAATGTGGAACAAAGCAATCGATAAGCAGCAAAAATACTATTCCAAGCATAAATCCCACAGCAGCTGGGACCCACGATATTTTACTTTCTCCAGCTAATTCAAGCGAAGGAATAAGCAATGACCACACACTTGCTGCAACCATGACTCCTGCAGCAAATCCAAGCAATACCTTTTCAAGCTTATCGCTTATTTTTTCTTTCATGAAAAACACCATAAATGATCCTAAACAAGTTCCAGCAAATGGAATTAAAAGTAACATATAATTCATCATAAAAATCACCTACCCTTAATAATTTATTATTCTATCTCCAATTCACCTACTAAATGTTTTATTTTATACTAGCATACTTGCATATATATAACAATGTATTCAGCAAACTCAAATAGGTACATATAAAATATGTTTTTTCTAGAAAAGTCTTATATATTCTACATTTTTCAACAGCCGTTTCTAGTCAAATGATAATTTATCTCAAAACAAAAATAGGCCCTTACAAAAGAAATATTTTATCTTAATACCTAATAAATCTTTCTTAGTAAGAGTCTATTATTTTTTATGAAATTATCTTAACTCACAAGAATACTTGCATTAGTTTAATCTAAATGTTGATACCTTTTCCTTCAAGGTTCCTGCAACCTCCTGAAGGCTTGCCATCTCATTTGCCATAGAGGAAATCGTTGTACTTACTTCATCAATAGAAGCTGCTGTCTCCTCCATACTCGCTGCATTTTGCTGTGCAAGAAATGCCACATTTTGAACTTCTTCAATAGCATCTCCCTTAGCTCCCTGAAGTGTATCCATATAAGATAATATTACATTTATTCCTGTCATTGACTTGCTGATACCAGCTTCAACTGTATCAAATGCCATATTAGTTTCTTTAAGCTTGTTGGCCTGATATCCAATAATATTTTGTACATTTTCCATCGCTTCAACTGAAACATCTGAATTAAGAGTAAGCTGAGCAAGACCTTCACGAATCTCTACTGCAGATACATCACACTGTTCAGCCAACTGTCTAATTTCAGCAGCAACAACTGCAAAGCCCTTACCCATCTCTCCTGCTCTTGCAGCCTCAATGCTTGCATTGAGTGAAAGAAGGTTAGTCTGCGCTGCAATGCTTGTTATTGCCTCTGTAATAGCACTTATCTTTTCTACTGAAACATGAGTTTCAATAGTCATATTCTGTATGTTAGATACAGCTTTCTTTACTTCATCCATACTAATATTTAATTCTGACAATATTCTTCTAGCGTCCACTGCTGCTTTCGATATGCTATTTGTTGTCGTAGTGAAATCTGCAATTTGCTTATTAGTATCTTCTATTGCACTTCCAATTACATTTACACTGCTTTCAGCGTCAATTGCTCCTTGCGCTTGTGTAACTGTTGCTGATGCAACTTCTTCTGCTGCAGTGTCAATCTGTTCTGATGAGTCAAGAGCTTTTTTAGCACTATCATTACAAAATTCCGAAGCCTGCAACAATCTTGATGACTGGTCCATAATAGAGCTCACAATATTAGTTAAATTGTTATCTAACATCTGTATACTTCTACAGATATCACCAATTTCATCCTTACGTTTAAGCATATCGTTGCTCACTCTAAGGCCAAGCTGACCATTACTCATTTGATCTACATATTCCTTAAACTGCTTAATTGCCCTTGCAATTTTATCTCCTAAGAATCCAGCCACAAGACTTACCAATATAATTGCTACGAATGTAAATAACCCAACAGTAAGCTGAGTCTTTAATATCAGTGAACTTACCTTGCTATATTCCTCAGCCAAAAATACCATTCCCACTACTTCTTCAGAATCAACCTGATATATAGGAATGTAACATCCAATATAGCGCTTTCCATTTATGTCAATGTTATTATCATTGTATATCTCTTTGTTATTAATAACTTTATCTGCAATCTTACTATCTGCTATAGCTTCTTCAACACGATTACCCTCAGCATCTTTAATCGATGTAAGCTTCATTTCATCCCCAAAATAAAGTGAAACTTCGTATCCTGCATTTTCCTTTATTCCATCTGCAAGCGCTGTTAAAAGTGAAATGTTATAGGCTTTACCCTTCCACATTCTTCCACTTTCATCTATTCGATATTCTCCTGGTTGACTTCGCTCAATTGTCTGAAGAAATGTAAGTGTAGTTGACTTCATTCCTGCATAAGTTTCCTTATGTACAGCATTACTAACCTGTGCTGCTGCCAAAAATGAAATTACTCCTCCAAGAAGAATTATTGGTAAAACCGCTAATAATACAATTCTATTTCGTATCTTCATATCAATGCCCTCCTAGAAATAATGTAATGCCCCCTAACATTTATGCCTCAACTAAACAATATAGCAATCAACAAAGCCTACGCTTCATAATTATTTCTTAAAAAATAAGACAGCTATATAAATAATACACCATAGCATAATTATATAACTGTCTTATATAAATATCAATCAAACAAAGGATTATTTTTGCCTTCCTTTATATAGAAAATCAACAATGATTTTTTACACTTTGAATAATATATCAGATAATTACTTGCTTTCAAGAATCTTATCAATACTTACAAGCTTAGTACATAATACAAATATCTTAGCAGCTGCTGCCATCTCTTCTGGAGTTGGGAAAGAAGGTGCAATTCTAATGTTGCTATCCTTAGGATCATTTCCATAAGGGTAAGTTGCACCAGCATTAGTTAATACAACACCAGCCTCTTTACACTTAGCAACGATAGCCTTTGCACAACCGTCTAAAGCATTAAATGAAATGAAATATCCACCTCTTGGCTTAACCCAAGAACCAATTTCAAGGCCTGCAAGCTCTTTATCTAACTCAGCTAATACTGCTTCGAATTTAGGTCTTAACAAATCTGCATGCTTAGCCATATGAGCCTTAAGTCCATCAATATTCTTGAAAAATCTTGAATGACGAAGCTGATTAATCTTATCATGTCCAATTGTCTGAATAGTAAGCTGCTTCTTAATAAACTCAACGTTAGTCTCTGATGTAGCAATTGCTGAAATACCAGAACCTGGGAAACTAATCTTTGATGTAGAAGCAAACATATAAGCCATATCTGGATTACCAGCCTTCTCACACTCATCAAGAATGTTAAGAATCTCATCCTGCTCATCTTCATATAAATGATGAACGCAATATGCATTATCCCAAAAAATTCTGAAATCCTCTGCTGCTGGCTTAAGGTTTGCAAATCTTCTAACAACCTCGTCTGAGTAAGAAATACCAGAAGGGTTAGAATACTTAGGAACACACCAGATTCCCTTTACAGCTGCATCGTTATTAACATACTGCTCAACCATATCCATATCTGGACCATTGTTATCAAGTGGTACTGGAATCATCTCAATACCAAAGAATTCTGTAATTGCAAAATGTCTATCATATCCTGGAACTGGACATAAGAATTTTACTTTATCTAACTTACACCATGGTGTTGAACCATTTACACCATGAGTAACTGAACGTGAAATTGTATCATACATAATATTAAGACTTGAGTTACCGTAAATAATAATATTGTTCTTCTTAACTCCCATCATGTCAGCCATTAACTGACGACATTCGCCGATACCATCTAAATCACCATAGTTTCTAGTATCATTACCAAGTAATGTTCTCATATCAGATGAGCTGTTAATCTCATCTAACATCTTCATAGAAAGTGCTAATTGTGAAAAACCTGGCTTACCTCTTGCCATGTTAAGACTAAGTCCTTTTGCCTGCTCCTCTTTGTATTCTTCTTCAAGTGCAGCCTTGAGAGTCAATAATTCGTCTCTACTCATCTCTTTGTATGCTTTCATTTTCAACACCTAAACCTTTCAAAATAATACTTTGGCTTCAATACTCCCTAGCATATAGAATATTTTACCTCAAAAAACTTTTATCTATTATACGATGTAAGTTATTTTATGTCAATTTACGTTTTTTAATATATTTTTTGTGAATCTAAACACTTTTGTATATGTTTTTACTAACTAATCAAACCTTCTCTATATGCATGCAGTAATTTTCTTAAGTCATTAATCTCTTCCTCAACCTTTTTGCCTTCATCTGTATCAGCAATATTTACTCTTCGACTCATCTGTTTTACAATCTGAACCTTAGGAGTATTATCCCCAGTTGGATTAAATGGCTTATGCTCTGCCAAGCGAAGAGCATGTGAATCAAATATAAGAGTATAGCCAGCAATGCCTGTAGCTGACTGATATGCTTTTGATATACCACCATCAATAATGAATAACTTACCATTTGCCTTTATTGGACTTTCTCCATCCTTAATCTTAACAGGAACATGACCATTAATTATATGGCCAAGCTTAGTATCTATTCCAAAATCTTTCATTATTTTGTCGCATATCTTTTCCTGGGCAAATATTGTGTAATAAGAGTTATACGATTCCTTCTTAAGATTAGCATCATCAATAAAATAACTCTCAAAGGTTGCCATTTTATCCTTACCAAACAAAGGCGAATTAGGACCGCACCATAAATACCACAAATAATCTAGTGCATTTTCCTTTTCGCAAGAAGCAGTGGCATATCTGGCTTTAATAACAATATCGTTAATCTTATCAAGCAATGCTTTTCCTGAATAAGCTTCTCCTTCAATATTTATAGAAATAAATTCACCATCTTCATTAATTGGAACGCATCCATGATACAAAAGATTATTATTAACCTTTTTGTACATTGAGCCATTCTTGAATAAGAATTTAATGTGGCTTTGAAGCTGTGCTGAATGTCTAAATGAAACAGCTAGCATTTCCATAAGCTCTTCCTCTTGCTCTGTTAACATAAGTGGATTATCTGGGTTAACAGTTGGCAAATCATTATCCATAAGCTTATATTCCTTGCCGCCAATAACAACTGTCATATTAGTATAATCAATTTTCTCTAAAATATTTCTATCATCCATATTATACTCTGGATGTTTTTTAATCATCTGACCTTCAAGCTTAAGCTGAATAATTGTAATAGCCTTATGCATCTTTGCTGCTAAATTAACATCAATTGTGTCATATATATTATTATCAAGTGTGTGGGGAATGAACTTAGGGCTCATATTATCTGAATAAACTCTATCTGCAAACTCAAACAAAGGTCTTAAATTAATTCCGTATCCATCCTCAAGGACATCAAAATTGTTGTATGCCATAGATATTCTAAGCACAACTGCAATAAGTGTTTTATTTCCAAGTGCTGCTCCCATCCATGATATATCATGATTTCCCCATTGGAAATCTACCTCACCAAACTTAATAAGCTCATTAAAAATAATATCTGGTCTAGGTCCTCTATCAAATATATCACCAATAATATGTACCTGATCAATTGAGATTCGCTGTATTAATTTTGATAATTCACATATAAACGCATCTGCAATTTCAGTATCTATTATGGCATTAATAATCTCGTTAAAATAAAAATCCTTGTTTATATCATCAGTAACATTTAATAGCTCATCTAATATATATCTATATTCCTCTGGCATTCTGTTTCTGACTTTATCCCTTGTATACTTTGCACTAACAACCTCAGACACCTGAATAAGCTGGTATATTATAATTCTTCTCCACTCATCAGTTAATTCATTATTCTTTCTTCTATATTCCATAGTCTTTTCAGGATAATAAATTAAATTAGCTAGCTGAGTTCTCATATCGCTAGTCAATGTTTTACCAAAAACCATATCAATTTTGGTTCTAATCATACCTGACGCACTTCTAAGTAGATGCGAAAATGCTTGATATTCTCCATGAAGATCACTAAAGAAATACTCTGTTCCTTTAGGCAGACTCTTTAAGGCAGACAAATTAATAATTCTATTGGCTACCTCTTCCTGTGACTTATAATGCTTTGCTAATAATCGTAAATATTTCATATCGTCCATATGTTTCTCCCTTAGAAAAATAATGCCAAAATAATATTTTATGCGTTATATATTTTCATTTTGAAATAATGCCATAATTACATTTCGTTCATTATATATTTTCATTTTTAATAATAACACCATAATTATATTTCATGCATTATATATTTTCATTGTCTAAAATCATTTATAGACTATATTATACTAGAACATATTGAACATGGCTATAATTATTTGCTTTTATCCCAGTCTCCAACCTTACCATCTAATATAATATCTGCAATTCTTCTCGATGTATTTCCGTCACCATATGGATTGCTGGCATGAGCCATAGCATTATAGCTATCTTCGTCCTCAATTAATCTTGTAAAATTATTATATATTTCTTTTTCGTCTGTTCCAACTAATTTAAGTGTTCCTGCAGCAATTCCCTCTGGTCTTTCAGTTGTATCACGCATTACCAAAACAGGCTTTCCAAGTGCTGGTGCTTCCTCCTGAATTCCGCCTGAATCAGTTAATATCAAATATGATTTATTCATGAAATTATGGAAATCCAAAACATCAAGTGGCTCAATTATTCTTATTCTATCTTCGTCACCAAGAATTTCATTTGCAGTTTGTCTAACAACAGGATTCATGTGAATTGGATAAATCGCCTTAATATCCTTATGTGTTTCCATAACCTTCTTAATAGCCCTAAACATATTCTTCATAGGCTCACCAAGATTCTCTCTTCTATGAGCAGTAATAAGAATAAGCTTGCTGTCTGAAGCCCACTCAAGATGCTCGTTATAATAATCTTTTTTTACAGTTGTCTTAAGCGCATCAATTGCTGTATTACCTGTAATATATATATCAGAAGCATCACGGCCTTCTCTAACTAAATTATCATAGCTAGTTTTAGTTGGTGCAAAATTATACTTTGATATAATTGAAACCGCCTGTCTATTAAATTCTTCAGGATATGGCGAATATATATCGTAGGTTCTAAGACCTGCTTCAACGTGGCCAACAGGAATCTGTAAATAAAAGCATGCCAACGCAGTGGCAAAGGTTGTTGATGTATCACCATGAACTAAAACAACCTCTGGCTGCTCCTTAATTAAAATCTCTCTAATACCCTCAAGAATATTAGTTGTAACATCAAATAATGTCTGCTTGTCTTTCATAATTGACAAATCATAATCTGGTTTTACATCAAATGCATCCAAAACCTGCTCTAGCATTTGTTTATGCTGACCAGTTACACATACTATTGTTTCAGCATTTTCTCTACTCCTAAGTTCCTTAACAAGAGGACACATCTTAATTGCCTCTGGACGTGTTCCAAAAACTAACATAATCTTCTTCATGATCGTATTTTCCTTTCTTTAAATGCCATACCAGGTGATTATGAAGCCCCTCATAACCACCTTTTTTTTGTCTATTTATCAATTATTACATCCACTATTATCTTGTTAAATATGTCAACAGACATTTGGCTTTGTTCTATGCCCACTACAAAATCCGTCACCTCATAGTCAACTAAAAGCTGTTGAAGGGATCTGTCTGATACATCAAAATATCTTGGATCGACAATTACTATTGTTTTGTACAAATGCGTAAGCCATGTAGAAAATGCAAGTGAATACGAATCTCCTAATACAAGAAGACACCCATCTTCTCCTGTTCCTTTTATTTCTGCATACGCAAAAGAACTTCTTTCTACAAATGTGTAATAACCATATCGATATGTATCGATAACCTTTTCATTTCTTATTTCAAGTTCGCCTGTATCTTCATTCTTATAACGAACTATTTCGTTACATATCGGAGTAGTTTTTCTCGTATAGCAATATAGTACATCTGGCTTAAGTAAGCCCATTTTATTATGCTTAACACTTAAAAAGCCTTCAAAATCAAAGCCTTTTATTTTGGTATAGTCTGCTATGTTAATTTCCTGTTTTTTTGCAGCCTTTGCAAATTCATTAGCTGCATAGTATGCACCAAGAGCAGTCCAGTGATGGTCTGTTCTAAAATAAAGAGAATTAAGTCCGTTCTCCTCAACACCCTTTCTAACTGCATCATATGTATTAATTGTAGTTACGTTATCACTAGTATTGTCATATATAATTTTTGCATCTTCCTCACCTGAATCTGAAAGTTTTCTTACGCTTTCTTCTTCAAACTCAATTCGACCTGGAAATATGCAATAATATTTGTTTATATTATCTGGAATACATCCAAAAAGAGCATTATTTGAATTAAAGAAATACAATAAGCTTTCGTCATTATGATAATAAAGTGGTACAATTCTATCATCCAAAAAGACAAATTCTGTTTTGTTATTTCCTTTATTTTCAACCTCTACATCCTTTAATATAAGCTTCTTACCAGGCAAACGTAATTTATCCTCAACGTAACCTGCAAAAGAAATAAATTTTGAACGATTAAGCACGTGATCTGAAAAGAATCCATCAAGCTTATCCTGATAATTTCCTTCCACCCAATCCTTAGCTGTAAGCTCTGGCATAGCCTGAAGCTCTCTATTTTCAGATTTTGACATAGTAGTCTTGTCAAAAAAGGCATACGCTGTTGCAACAAACATAAACAAAAGCATAAGTAATGACATTACCATTGGGACTATTTTTTTCATACTATTTCCTCACTCACATGTATCTTCTTATACTAAAATCTAAAGTACATAAATGGATTATAGCTTTGTCTTAATAACAAACAAAAGCATACAAACAATAAAGCACATGAAAAAATTGAACCCATAAACACTCTTCTCGTAGTTCCTTCTGGAAAAATCTTTGTTGCAATTAGCTTCGGCAACGGAGTACATCCTGGAAGCATTACACATATCAAAAAGAAATACTGATATATTGGTGTAGATTCTCTTATTCCCATAGCAATGTTATTTGTTAATCCTACGCAGGCAAGAAAGAACTGTTTGAGTATAGAAAGATCTTCAAAATAAAACAAAGACCAACCAACAAATACAATTAATAGTAATCCTAAGTTGCCAAGCACAGGAATGTTACCTATATCTACATTAATTTTTTTAAGCAATTTTTCGCTAATTAAGATTATTACAAAAAATACTCCCCACAAAACATAATTCCAGTTTGCCCCATGCCAAAGACCTGTCAAAAGCCAAACAACTGAAATATTGAAATACTGATGTTTTCTATTTCCACCTAGTGGAATATATACATAATCTCTAAAAAATTCTCCTAAAGAAATATGCCATCTTTTCCATAAATCATTCACATTTTTGGCAATGTATGGATAGTTAAAGTTTTCCTTATAGGTGAAGCCTAATATCTTACCTAAACCAATTGCCATATCTGAATATCCAGAAAAATCATAATATAACTGGCACAAGAACATTATCATGCCAAACCATGCTCCTGCTGTGGATACCTTTGATATATGATTTGCTCCTAAAAATGATTTTGCAATCAAGCCTGCATAGTTGGCAAATATTACCTTTTTTGCAAGACCTATTGCAAATCTGAGCATTCCATAATTAAATCCATCTATTGTTTCCTTACGATTAGTAATCTGCTTCTCAACATCAGCATATCTTACAATTGGACCTGCAATTAGCTGAGGAAACATAGAAATATAAAGAAGTAAGTTAAAATAATTTTTCTGTGGCTCAACATTTTTTCTATGAACATCAACAACATATGTAAGTGCCTGGAAGGTAAAGAAGGATATACCAATAGGCATTCTTAGTTCATGTAAAGGAATATTAAGCCCTAAAAAATCATTTATGTTACCAACAAAGAAATTATAATACTTAAAGAAAAATAGCATTAAAAGATTAATTACTACAACTCCAAATAAATATAATTTTCTAGCCTTTTCATTTTTTATTTTAGCTTCTAAAAGAGCTAAAATATAGTCTACAAAGGTTAAGCCAATCATACCTAGTATCCATATTGGCTCCCCCCAGGCGTAGAAAAATAGTGAAAAAACAATTATCATTGCATTTCTATAGCCACGTTTAGGAATTAAAAAATATGCAATTAAAAATATTGGCAAAAATATGCCCAAAAAACTTATACTTGAAAAAACCATTTTAATCACCTTTTTGTCTTGGTAAAAATTATTTAAAAGTTACTCTATATGTAGTCTTTCCACCATATTCACAACCTGCAAATCCATAAATAACAACACCCTCAGCCAAAACCAGTGATTGTCTGGCTACCACAGATTTAACCTTGTCTTTCTGACCTATTACAGAATCATTTGAAATAAACACACTCATCTGCGAAAAAACATCTCCATAGATTCTACATCCTGCTTCAATCTCTATATCGCCCTCGGAAAATACATTTCCATATACAACCGAGCCCCTCTTAAGCACTATTTTTTTATTAGACTTAATATGACCTTTCACAATAGCATTCTCGCCAACATAAAGCTTATGCTTTGTTATTATTGTTGCATCAACTGTAGCCTTATCATCAACTGTCTTAATATTTCTTTGTATATTGTTACGAATACTACTATATTCAATAGAATCCTCAAGTTTGTTTTCTTCTTCAGATAATTTTTCTGATATTTTTCCTACAACTATCCTTGAAGCATACAGCTTATTAAATGTACAATTTATTCCAATCTTTAAGTTACCTTCTGTAGTAGCACTCTTACCTAAATCGCAACCATTTCCAGTTGAAATCATTGAAACACCATCAGCCCATCTTAACACCTTGCAGTTATCCTTAAGTTCTAGCTTTTGTGCTTCAACAGCTCTTAATTTACAATTCTCACCCATTACAGCCAAATCCATTGCAAAGATTTCTTTTTGGAAAGTAGCTTTATGATTTACACAAAATGATTCTCTTGCTACTACTAATTTTTTAACATTAGTGTAGCCCTCCTCCAAGTCTTCTGAAAATACAAAGTCTTCTGCCTTAGAAAGAATAAGTATTCCCTTCTCACTATTTTCTTTGTTATCGATATCCGCTAATGCCTTTTCCATTAATTGTCTAAATGATTTAGCAAAATATCTTGGATCTTTTTTATTATCTGACGCTACAACCATAGTTTCTTTTTCTTTGCTATTTGGAGCAAAACTAGATAGAACAAACGGAAAAGCTATCATTAATAAAAAGATAATTACTAAAATAACATAAATTATCATTTTGCTTCTCCTTCCTTATTCTTGAATCTTTTTGTCTTAGCCCATGTAACATTTCTTGAAGTAAACACATCAATCAACGCATCGAAGAAGCCTCTCATGATATACCACATATAGAAATAAAAGCTAAAGCTAAGCAAAGGAAGGGCATATACTTCTTTTTTCAAACCATCTAGTATTGCACCTGCAGATATCTCATAAAATGGAGCAAAATTACCCCACGCATTATAAAAGCCTAATGCTATAAATGCCATCCACGTTCCAACAATATTCATCTCGCCTAAGAAGAATAAGCCTACACTATCAAACAATGCAATGAACAATAACACTGGAACAAAATAAATGAACAATAGCATTATTCCATCAATCTTTTGCAAAATGCTTATATTATTGCAAAATAAAAACTTCCAAAAGTACTTAAACATAACCTCGTTATGTCCTCTTGACCACCTTCTAATTTGTTTTCCTCTAACCGTCCAAGTTTCTGGTGCTTCTTCATAACACTCTGCACTGTTATCATATACAACAGTATAGCCTTTTAGGTACATTCTATATGTAAGCTCTGTATCTTCAGCCAAAATTTTAGTATCAAATCCACCATTTTCAAGGAGAAGCTCCTTTCTAAAGCCACCCACAGTTCCACCATACTGTGGAATAAGTCCAAGATTATATCTTGCCTGCTGATCCACCTGATATCCACCTGTTCTTTCAAGGTTAAGCAAGGTTGTTAACTTATTAGCGTTAGCATTAATTGGAATAACTCTTCCCATAACTGCCCCCACCTGTGGATCCTTAAATGCTGTAGCAAGTTTTTTAAGCATATTAACAGATGGTCTGTAATCTGCGTCAAATACAATAATTATCTCAGCATCAGTAAGCTCCATGGCTTCATTAAGGCCAACTGGCTTACCTCTTAACTGATCAGGCTCATTTCTGTGTAGTACTTTAACAAAATTATATTTCTCACTATATTTATCTAATATCTCTCCTGTTTTATCATCAGAATGATCATTTATTGGGATAATCTCCATTTTATCTCTATCATAATCACACTTTAGAAGTGACTCCAAAACATTTTCTACAACCAACTCCTCATTATGCATAGGAATAAGTACTGCTATCTTAGGATATTCACTGTCGTAAATATCTCTATATGAAACCTTTTGTTTATAAAACATTCTGTTGTACGAAAAAATATAATGCCTAATCGCATAGCAAATCATCACTATTACAGTAACAACAAAATATCCCTTCATTATTGCTATGACCAACTCCATCTTCCTTGCTCCTTTCTCTTGCTATAAACGTCACTAACCTTTCTAACATATACTGCGTAGATTGCCACAATATAAAGGAAATCAAGGAAAATGCCAAACATAAAATATACTGGTGCCATGAATAAATTAGATAAAAAGTTAAGTCCTAAGACAAACACAATATATCTAACACTTCCAAACAAAATTGAATAAACCATAATTCCTATAAATGTTAAAAAATCAAAGCCATAAATTCCAGGTAATACTGCAAGTGATACACTAGTAATAATGGCTACCATACACCAAATAACAAACTGCTGACTCATATATAAATATGTATAGCTTCCTAATGTGTATGGAAATTTATCCTTAAAAAACATAAAATATAATGCAGAAATCATTGTAATAAACAACGATATTGAAATATATATCATTAACGGCTTATTTTGCGTAAATATCTGCAAGCATATCAAAATTAAAAATAACGACAATACTGCAATAATTAAACAGGCTGTAAAACCAGGTGTTTTTCCACTTATCTCCAGATAACTAATAGGAGCCGTAAATGGAAAAAACTTCACCTTATTAATCGCAGGTTCAATGCCAAAAAGCTCCTTAAACAAACCAACTGTTTTTTTATTAAGCCAATAGGCAAAGTCACCATATTTCTCTATCATTAAATAAATAAATGGAACTACAGTAACAAAAAGCAAAAAAATTGTTTCTATTGGTCTTGCGTTCACATGCCTATAATCTCTTCGATAAAATATATGTGCCTTTTCATTGTTTTCCTGCTGCTCTACTTTTTTAGCCATTCTCATTCCCTTTCATAATAAAAAGTGTCTTTTTTTCTAACAATTTACAATACTTCAGTTTACACTATCTGATAAAATGGTTGATGTTTTAATAATCTACCTACATAAATTAAAACATTAACAATTGTTAAAAATGTTTCATTTTGCAATTTAACACATAATTAATATAGATTCAATAATTCAACTTAAAATTTCCAAAAAAATTTGTAAAATCTAATCAAAAAAATCTCTGCAACACATTTTATTTTAATCCCATATAATTTGTAAAATTTAATCAAGAATAATTCTGCACCTCATTTTATTTTATTCATATACAAAAAGAAAAAAATCGAGGAAACCTTCTTCCCCGATTTTCATTAGAATATATATTGTTTATCACTTACATATTTTATATTTCTTAGATATTTTCTTAGTTTTTCTTATGTTATTTATCTTTCATTTACTGTATCAATGAATTTAAGGAATGCCTTCTTTCCTTCTTCAGTACGTTTATATACTCCTGCACATTCTAATATTTCCTTGAAGGCTATTCCAATTTCTTCCTGAAGTATTTCAGAAACATTATCTTTATTAATTAAAGTATGCTTTCTCATAATTTGATTTACCCATGCTGCATGCTCTTTTAGCTTTTCATTGTTAGATATATCTTCATTACGCAAAATAGCATTTTTGATTTCTTCAATATCATCCTTTAATCTGGCTGGTAACACTGCCAAGCCCATTACCTCAATGAGTCCAATATTTTCCTTCTTAATATGATGATATTCTTCCCATGGATGATATAAACCCATTGGATGTTCTTCAGTGGTGATATTATTACGAAGCACAAGGTCAATTTCAAACCTGTCATCCCGTTTTCTAACTATCGGAGTGATTGTATTGTGAGGTTCTCCATTAGTATTTGCATATATATAAGAAGCCTCATCTGTATATTCTCTCCAGGTATCGAGTATTTTATCAGACAATTCAATAAGTCTGTCTCGCGAAGGACTACTTAATCTTATTACTGACATTGGCCATTTTACAAGGCCTGCATCAATATCCTCATAAGCCTTAAATATTAACTGAGTTTCAACTTTCGCCTTTGCCATGGCAAATTCATAATTACCTCCTTGAAAATGGTCATGGCTTAGGATTGAGCCCCCAACTATTGGAAGGTCAGCATTTGAGCCTAGAAAATAATGAGGAAACTGATCTACAAAATCAAATAATTTGCAAAATGTATCATGACAAATACTCATTGGAGTATGCTCTTTATTAAATACTATGCAATGTTCATTATAATATACATATGGTGAGTACTGAAAACCCCAAGGCTTTCCATTTACTTCTATAGGAATAATACGATGATTTTGTCTTGCAGGGTGATTTATTCTTCCTGCATAGCCTTCATTTTCAGCACAAAGTAAGCATTTTGGATAAGCTGTTGCCGGCATTGCTTTTGCCAAAGCAATCATCTTAGGATCCTTTTCAGGCTTTGATAAATTAATTGTTATATCAATATCGCCATACTCAGTTTCAGTAACCCATTTGCTATCCTTTTTTACTCTATAAGTTCTAATATAATCAGATGCCTTACTAAGCTTATAGTAATAATTTGTTGCCTCCCTTGGCGACTTCTTATATCTTTCGTTAAATTCTTTTATCACCTGACTTGGACGAGGCATTAAAGCGTTCATGAGTCTTGTATCAAATAAATCTCTAAGCACTACTGAATCCTCTTCTATTACACCTCTTGCAACAGCATCATCTAACAAAATCTTTAATACTTCTTCAAGCTGTTCTGGTGTTTCAATAGAAAAAGTCTCCTCAACATCCTCATAAGAATCAAGCTTCATAATATCTAGTAAGGTATTAATTGTATATATTACATCATCCTCAGACAATAAATTATTCTTAACGCCATAAGAAACTAATTGTTTAATTGCCATATTAACCATAAATAATCTATACCCCCTAACTAAATTGCAACAATTCCTCCGTATGGTCTAACCTTTAACACGTGACAGGAATCCTTTCCAAATACATTTTCAATATTCTCTTTATAATTTGCTACAGCATCATTTTTAACAAATGCTTGAATTGTTCCTGCAAATCCACCACCATGTACTCTGCACACTCCATTTTCGCCAAGGAATATTTCAGACAACGCAAGTGCCACAGTAACATTTTGAGCATGTGGATTCTTTAAGCTATAAATGTTCTGCAAATTCTTTGCAGATGAAGCACCGCTATTCTTTACCGCCTCGAGAAAATCTGCAAAAGAATTATTCTCTAACGAAGAAACTGCATTAATAACATGCTCTTGTTCCTTATAAAAGTGAATAGCTCTAAGTACTGCTCTATCACTTACCTTATTACGAAGCATAGCAATATTAGAAAAGAACTCTGCTTTGTCCACCTCTCGTAAAAAATCCTTTCCAAAACATTTTGCTACTTCCTTCATCTCTGCAGGAATAGCTGCATAATCATCAGTTAAATCTGCATGTGAACCCTTTGTATCAATAATACATAAGCTATATTCATTTCCTTCAAAATCACTAGGAACCTTCTTAACTACAGGATTATTTACATCACAAAAATCAATGTATACTAATCCACCAACGCTACAAGCCATCTGATCCATCAAGCCACATGGCTTACCAAAATATACATTTTCAGCATACTGTCCAATCTTAGCAATCTCAATTGCAGATACCTGCATATCATTATATAAACCTGAGAAGATTGTACCTATAAGACTTTCAAATGCAGCTGAAGAAGACATTCCCGCTCCAACTAAAACATCCGAAGTAACATAAGCCTCAAATCCACCAAGCTTATATCCACTCTTGTTAAAGCCTGCTGCCACTCCACGAATAAGTGCATTAGTAGTTTCCTTTTCATCCACATTTACAAACAAATCACTTAAATCAATTTCAATTAAATCAGACTCTCCTGATACAAGATGAACTATATTGTCATTAGTTGGTGCTACAACACCAATTGCATCTAAATTAATGCTTGTTGCAAGAACATGTCCATGCTGATGGTCTGTATGATTACCAGACACCTCACTTCTTCCAGGAGCACTATATATTTGAACTTCCTTTTCACCAAATAAAGTAGCGAATTTTGTTACCGCATCCACATATCTTTTTGTTTGATATGGAACTAATGCCGAATCCAAATAAATGTCCATCAAGCGGTCAGAATATACGCCACTATTTAATTCTTCAATATATTTATTCCAAGCCTTCATTATTTCCACCTTTCCACATTTCTAAAATTTGCGAAACCTTAAGAAAAGACTCCGCAAACTTTAGATGTAATAAAACTCTTTCTATTATGCTGGTTCTATTATACTGGTTCTATTATGCTAGCATAAGGAGCTAACATTTTATCACCATATTTCACTTCAAAACCATTATGATTCATAATCATGCGAACCTTAGTTTCTTCATCACCACGATAACAAACCTCTACGCCCTCATTTGTTGGTTCATTACTAATGTTATTATCTGTCATAATCTGATTCATTATGTTATTGATTGTTGCTTCATCTAAACCACAACCAACATAGTAAATCATTCCATCGCCCTGTTTCTTTCTTGTAACCGCAGCATATTCATTATAGAAGGTATCACCATATGAGTAAAGTACTTCACAATCAGAAACCTCTAACATATCTCTGAATATTCCGCCAACACCTACTTTGCCCTCCATAATTCCCTTTCCAACTACAGGGAAATTCTGGCCTTCCTGCAAGCTCTCTGTTTCAACAAGTGAAACACCTGCAAAATCACTGTATCCAACTGGAATCATTTCACCGAAGGTAAGATTATTATTAATGTCCTTAACTGCACTTCTGTAAGTCATTACTACTGTTCCACCAGCCTTAATAAACTCCTTAACTCTCTTAGTCATCTCAGGCTTTTCAATAATCATCTGCGATAGAATAACAATCTTATAGCCTTCAAATGAAACATCCTCTGGAATAATATCAACTGGCACATTTACATCATAAAATGACTTGTAATACTTCTCCATCTCAACAGCTGGATCAAGCAAAATGCTTTGTCTTTGTATTCTAAATGCAGCTAATGAATCATAATCATATACGATTGCAACGTAACTTTTTACTGGTTTAGTAAGGGCAGTCTCATATTTGCTTATCTCGTTAAAACAACTCTGTACCTCATAGAACTTTCTGCGCTTTTTGTTGTCAGCATCTATTACACCGTAACAGAACTGCTCTGCACCCTTTGTAGCTCCTCTGTATCTAAAGTACATCATTGCTTCACAACCATGTGCAAAGCCTTGGTAAGACCACATTTTTGCCTGATTTGGTCTTGGTGAATAGCCTGTAACATCATGTCCTTGTGCACCCATAATAGCTTCAGTTATCCAGAAATTCTGTTTCTTTAAGCCACGCATATAGTCAAGTGCAAAACCAATTTGATGTGGTGCTATTGGCTCTCTTTGACCGCCCCATACAGGATAATTATTATAGGCTACTATATCTATTTTCTTAGCAACCTTTGAATAATCAACATGTTTTCCAAGTCCACCACCTGGAAAATCATGAATAATAAGCTTATCTCCAACAATTTCTCTAACTAAATCTGCCTGGAAATACATAAAATCAATAATGCTCTTACTTCTAAAACGCTCCCAATCAAGACGAAGAGCAGGATTATGAGTAGTTATTGTCTCCATAGGTGTAGGAATTTCATCAAATTCATTATATTCCTGAGACCAGAAGGTAGTTCCATAGGTATCATTTAACTTATGGATATCTCCATTAAACTTATCTCTTAAAAATTCCTGAAAAGCCTTCTGACACTGCTGACAATAACAAACATCACTACCTTCATGTCCAATCTCGTTATCAAGCTGCCAAGCAACTACTGCTTCCTCATCCTTATAATGCTCTACAAGCTTGCGAATTATCTTCTCTGAGTATTCATATAGAACTGGGGAATTGAAGCAAAATACATGACGTCCGCCAAAGCTTCTCTTCTTGCCACCCTCAAACTCAGATAAGATAGAAGGCTCTTTTTTGGCAAGCCAGGCTGGAATAGTTGCTGTAGGTGTTCCCATAATTACCTTAAGCCCTTTAGCCTTAGCATGCTCTATTACGTTATCAAAGAAAGAAAAATCATACTGTCCTTCTTTTTTCTCCATTAGATGCCACGAAAACTCTGCAATACGAATAACATTACTACCTAATTCTTTAATTGTATCTAAATCTGCATCCAACAAAGATGCGTCCCACTGTTCTGGATAATAATCAACACCTAACCACATAACCTGACTCCTTTCTAATACCTTATATATTATGCTTCCTCGCTAATACCTTTTCTCTTATGAAGCTCTTGTCTCATAGTTGCATAGTATGATGGAGTAAGCTTGTAGCCCTTAACATATATCAAGTAGCAAAGTCCTGATAATACTGCTGGAATAAGGAACATAATAACTCTCATACCCATCTCTGCACCTTCAGTCTGCTTCTGGTTTGCAACATATCCGATTAATGTAAGACCAACACCACTTACAAATCCTGAAAATGCTCCAGCAAACTTAACCACAAATGTCTGCATTGAGAATAAAATACTTTCATTTCTTGTACCTAACTTATACTCACCATAATCAACAACCTCTGAAAGAATTACAGTAATGAAAACTAACATAAATCCAATACCGCTGTTAATGATTGCGCTACAAACACCTACTAAGATTACATTTGTTGGTGCTACATAACCAAGTACCCATAAAAGTGCAAATCCAATTACTGGGAAGAAGCTTGCACAGAAGAATGAAATCTTCTTACCAATCTTCTTAGAAAGGAATGGAAGCACTGCCATTGAACCCATCTGAGCAAATCCTGCTACAGCAGCATATACTGGATATAAAACTCCATTTCCCTCTGTTTTGTATGTTCTTTCTGCAACATATTTGAAATAATAAAGTGCAAAGCTATTTGATAACTGATATGCAATATTGAAGAATAATGCAATTCCTAAAATAACCTTAACCTGATCGTTCTTAAATAAAACATCTATCATACCCTTTACAGATGTTTTTTCAGCTGACTCTGTTACAATCTGCTCCTTACAAGTAAGAACAGTTACAATTGAAGCAAAGATAAATACTACTGCAATAATAATTGCTAAGATTGAGAAGCCTTTAACATCATCTCCGTTTCCAAACCTGCTTACTAATAATAAACCAAATGAGTTGATAACTAACCAAGCGCAGCTTGCGAAGATACGAGGAATAGCTGAAATCTGACTTCTTTCATCCTCATCATCAGTAAGTGCTGGAACTAATGACCAATATGGAATATCCATAATCGTGTAGGTCATACCCCATAGAATGTAAAATACCGAACACCATATAAGGTAACTCTTACCCTCTAAACCATTGTTAGCAAATAAAAGAACTAATACTACAGCGTTAAGAATTGTTCCAATTAAAATCCAAGGACGGAATTTACCCCACTTAGATCTAGTGTTATCAACGATCATTCCCATAAAAGGATCGTTGAAAGCATCCCAAATACGTGCCACCATAAATAATGTTCCTACAAATGCTGGTGCAACTGATCTGTAGTCTGTAAGGTACATCATTAAATAAGTACCTACGATAGCGTATACGGCATCTTTACCAAATGCACCAATACCGAAACACAACTTTGATACAAAACTTAGTTTTTTGTTCATTTCTTTTCCCTCCGTTTAATAAAAATTTTACTAACCACAATTTGTTTATATTTCATAATGTTTTTATATTTTCACGAACTAAACTGTGAACTTTGTATATATAACATAACACACGTTTCAATTTATTTCAACAAATTTTTAGTAAATTTTTTATTTATTTTCCAATTTTAGTAAACTTTTTTACTAAGACTTAATCAGAACCACCGGCTTAGCCGGTGGTTTGTTCAAGCCCTATAAGGGCTTATTACCGGCTCTGGAGTCTAAAGACTCATTGAAAAGGTTCGCCAGCCGCAACATC
>JAQYAV010000057.1 GCA_029338675.1 Lachnospiraceae bacterium | reverse complement strand
CTTGATTGTAATGACTAGGATGTGAAACATTTTTATTTACTTCCTCCATCTTATCCCCTCCTTCTAATTATATATTAGTTCTATTTCTAACTAATGTCAACTAAATTTGGAAAATTTTTCTAATTTTTTATTTCGACAATTACTTCAGGTTCTCCGTCTGTATATACCTTTATCGCTTCTATGCTATAAATATATCTATCATCTGCGTACGCTTTACCATTAAGTCCATCAGTTATTGATTTAACTATATTGTCAAGATCACACTTAGTAGGAAATAGCTTGCCACTAAGTGCATCTTCTCTCTTTTTCTTGCTATATGATTGTGGAATTGCGAATTTAGCAATAACTTTTATCTTAATAAACTCTTTGTCAAAGAAATAGTTATCTCCATAACACTCTCTGACTAATTTTTCGTATCTGCCTGTATCGGATGGTGTGTATGTTCTTCCTGTTTTTCTTGAAAATCTAGGTCTGCCTTTAGGAGTTGGTTTTCCGGGTATTATTATTTTAACTTTCATCTTCTACCTCCTGTAAAGAAGCATAGAAATGCGCCTAGTCTCCCAAGCGCACTTCATAATTCGTCCCTTTATTCAGTTTGTATTACATCAAAAAGGTAAGTCCTCATCCATCAACACCTCTTTAAATCTGCCAGTAGGGTCATGATCCTCTTGTTTTCCTCCTCCTAAAAATTCTAATCTGTCTACTTTAACCTTAGTAAAGGACTTTTTAGCTCCGTCCTTTTCATATTGATCTATATTAAGCTCACCTTCTACTCCTATCATCTTGCCTTTAGTAAGGTATTGCGCCAACTTTTCTACATGTTTTCCAATTTGTTCGCAAGGTATAAAGTCGACCTTCTTATTGTTTTTGTCCTTTTGGTAAGCTCTATCTGTTGCTAGTGTAAATGTTATTTTCGGCATTCCTGTTCCTGGTAGGAAGCTCATTTCGACATCCTTTACCAATCTACCTGTTAACATTATCTTATTCATTTACTTTTCCTCCTCTTTGTTTTCAGGGTATTTTTTATCAAACTCTTCAGCTGTCATAGTTATATCAGGGTTATCCATTAATATTTGGTGTAATGATATACCTAAGCTGTCTACTACATGCTCCATTTGTGCATTTGTTAGCCCCCATGCTTCTAAGTTAATCTTGCGTTCAAACATCATAGCATGTATAAGCTCGTGGCAAAATGTTTGTTCCATTGTTTGTTCGTCTTGCATAGTCTCATCTAACATTATTGTATGTGAATACAAATCACAATAACCTAAGCATTGTCCGCCATTCATTACTATTGGTGTATCTTGTGTTTTAACTTGATAAAATGTGCTTCCAACTCTCACTATATTTGGTATTATCATTACTATCCCTCCCATATTCTTGTTTCATATATTGGTATGTTTTTAGTTAATGCCCCACATTTCTTGCATTGTACGTACTTCTTATTGCCTATTAATATTATATACATTTCACCTCCGCAGAAGTGACATGCTTTACTTTTTCCCCCTAATATCTTTTTCATATTACTATCCCCTCTCTTTAATTATTTCATATACTACCCAACATATGGCTATTAGTTCTAAAGTTGTTACTATGCCAGTTACTAAATTACTCATCGTAGTTCACCCTTTCCCATGTTAATTTTTCATGTGTTACTGGATGTTTACCAGCTGAATATACCTTACCGTTAACACATCTGCTTATATTACTATGTGATACTCCATAAGCTTCTGAAGCATCCTTCATTGACTCAAATATATCTCCAGTCTCTCTACATCTTATCTTAACTGATTTACCTTTAGCAAAGTTAAGGTCGCGTTGTTCTACTGGCTTTTCAAATTCTCCAGTAAGTATTCTTCTAAGTATCTTTATAGAAGCTCTAAGTTCGTTGCTTATATAACATTGTGATGTCCCAAGCTTTTTCGCTATCTCGTGTTGTGGGTATCCATCCACATATATCATTTTTAATATTTTTTGTCTCTTTGGATCTAATTGTGATATTGCTTCACGTAACAATGTATTATTTATGATTTGATCCTCTGATATGCAATTCTCATCTTCTACTTTATCTTGTACATATATGTCACCATCACTACCTTTATTACTTTCAAATATTATCTCATTTAGTGATGAGTGGTTACTATTAAGATTAATTATGTATTCTACTTCTTGACGTGTTTTTCCTAGCTCTTTAGCTATGTCTTCTGTGGTAGGCTCTCTCATAAGTGTTTGTCTTAATCTGTCTTCAGTATCCATTATGTCTATATAGGCTTTTTTCTGCTCTCTTCCTATTCTGAAGCATTTGCCCTCTGAACTTCTTCTCATTGCTAATAGTACTGCCCCTTGAGTGTATTCCCATGCGTAAGTAGTAAATTTAAAGCCTTTAGTAGTATCAAAGCCATCTATAGCTTTTAACATTCCTGTTACTGCTTCATTGTATAGTTCTCTATATAGATCTGTATTATAGTGTTTAGTGTATTTCCCCAATATTGTGCTTATCATTCTGTCATTTTTAAGTACTAAATA
>JAQYAV010000056.1 GCA_029338675.1 Lachnospiraceae bacterium | reverse complement strand
ATTAAAAATAAGTATGTAGAAATGAAAATAAAATAGTGTTATACTAAATAAAATTAGTTATGGTGTTTGTGTTATACTGATACTATAACTAATTTTTATTTTGGATTAAATATAGTTAAATTTAGAAAAATATAAAAATGGTTTAATGTTGCAAAAGTGATGTAAAAGAATAGTTTGATGTTGCAAAAGTGATGTAAAAAAATAGTTTGATTTTTGGCAAGTGATAAGTTATATGTGATAAGGCGGTTTTTATGAAATATAGCAACAGCGATATATTAGAACGATTGTCAGTGCCTAGTGCGGATAATGGAATAGAATTTACGGACAAGAGAAGATTAAGACAAATTGAAAAAATGCTTCGTAGATCCTCATATAAAAGAATAAAAAAGGGAAACTTATATAGACTTTATGCAAAGAAGAAGATAAATAAGTTATCTAATGATCTTATTTTAGTTTCTACTCATGTGGATAGTCTTCAGACAAAGGCTCTTTTTGGTAGTAATCTAAAATGCTATCATGGAATATTAGATAATGCTGCAACAAATGCAGCTATTATTACTCTAATGCTTCAGGAAGAGTTGACAGATAATGTAATAATTGGATTTACTGGAGATGAAGAAAGAAAGGCATATGGTGCTAGAGAGCTTGCCCAGTATCTTACAGACAATGGTAAGATGGTAAGATTTGTAGTTCTTGATGTTACGTCATCTGGATGGAAGGAAAGACTTGATTTCACTATTGAAAATAATTTCTTAAAAAGAGGAATCAGTCATCAATGGGCTCGAGAAATTCTAAAGAAGGCTAATAAATCTGGTCTCAAATGGAAATTCATTTCCTCGAAGGTTGGAGAGGATGGAGAATATCTAGACGACAGCTTAACGAAGGAGCTTCTTAGCACAGATAGGGTTGGATTAGGCAGTCCTTTGTATGGCTATGCTTCAGGTCCGAATGAAAGCTGGGAATACGATAGACAGGGACTAAGTGGATTGTCTCTATGTCTTCCATGCTCAGCAAAAACGCCAGAGGAAATGCATAGTAATAGAGGTTTTGAGATAAGAAAAACAAGTTATATTAACTATATGATTTTTTTGAAAACAATACTTAGCTTATAATTTGTAGGAAAGGATTATTTGTTATGAAATTACAGTGCCCAATTGAGAAAAAATGTGGTGGATGTCAATATCTTGCTATGAATTATGAAAAACAACTGTCAATAAAACAGGACAAGATAATCAAGCTAATTGGAAAGTATGCAAGAGTAAATAAAATTGTTGGAATGGAAGATTATTTACATTATAGAAATAAAATTAATGCAACTTTCAAATACAAGAAAAGCGGAATTATTTCAGGCGTTTATGAAGAGGGAACACATAATGTTTTACCAGTGGATAAATGCTTTATTGAGGATGAAAAAGCAGATGAGATAATCGCATCAATTAGAAAGCTTATTCCTTCATTTAAGATTACAGTTTATAACGAGGATACTGGCTATGGCTTATTGCGTCATGTTATGATTCGGGTAGGAAAAAATTCTGGTCAGATAATGGTTGTTTTAGTTACATCAAATCCAATATTTCCATCTAAGAAAAATTTTGCAAATGCACTAAAAAAGCTTCATCCTGAAATAACAACAATTGTCCAAAACATTAATGATAAAAAAACGAGCATGGTGCTTGGACCAAGGAATCAAGTTATGCTTGGAAAGGGCTTTATTGAAGATACTTTATGTGGAATGAAGTTTAAGATTTCGCCAAATAGCTTCTACCAAATTAACGTGGAACAGACTGAAAAGCTATATAATTTGGCAATTGAATATGCTGGTCTTACAGGAAAAGAAAAGGTGGTTGACGCATATTGCGGTATAGGAACAATTGGTCTGGTGGCCTCAAAAAAAGCAAAGCAGGTAATTGGTGTTGAATTAAATAAAGAGGCAGTAAAGGATGCCATTATTAATGCAAAAATAAATGATTGCAACAACATAAAATTTTATGGGAATGATGCAGGCAAATTCATGGTTGATATGGCGGCAAAAGGCGAAAAAGCAGATGTAGTATTTATGGATCCGCCTCGTTCAGGAAGTGATAAGCCCTTCTTAGATTCTGTAATAAAGCTTGCACCAGAGAGAATTGTTTACATCTCGTGTGGTCCAGAATCTTTAGCAAGAGACTTGGACTATATTGTAAAGAACAGTGAGTATAAGGTGGAGAAGATAACACCTGTGGATATGTTTCCTTGCACGGAACATGTGGAGAGTGTCGTATTAATTACGAGAAAAGATAATTAGAAAAGCTCGAGAAATGGCTTAAAATGGGAATTTGTGGTAGTTGATATGTTTTGTGAACAGCCTCGAAGAAATACAGATAATTGAATTTACGTGTATTTATTTTGATGTTAAAAATGTGAAAATTTAGGTAGGGTTGTGGTTACAGAATGGATATTGGGTATAGTTGTGGCTACACTATTGATATTGGGGTAAGTTGTAGCAACACTATGGATATTAGGTAGGGTTGTGAATACAGGATGGATAGAAGAAATTCCAGACAGTGTTTGGAATATTTGGTGGTTTTATCGGTAGAAAATTTGATAAAAATAAATGAAGACAAATAACTTGACAAAGGAGAGAAAGCAATTATGATTTCACAGACAGGGTATCCAAGCATAGATAAACCTTGGCTTAAATATTATAGCGTAGCAGCAATAAATAGCGAGCCGTTTAATGGTTCTATATATGAACATATAAAAAAGAAGAATATAAACTGTTTAGGTAATTATGCACTGCAGTATTTTGGCAAAAAGATAACATACAAAGAAATGTTGGATAGGGCTGATTGGGTCGCACAAGCTCTTATAAAAGAAGGGGTAAGGAGAGGCGATAATGTTATTCTATTAATGAGTTCTTGCCCTGAGTTGGTTTACTTGCTTCTGGCACTTAATAAGATTGGAGCTGTAGCCAATATGATTAATCCTTTATTTACGGAGGAGCAGATTAGAGATCGTATAAATGATACTGATGCTAAGTTAATGTTTGTTCTTGATCAGTTACATAGGCTTACAGAGCATATATCTAATGATTTGTGCATAAAAAAGATGGTCGTGGTTCCCATTATAAATTCAATGCCAATTATGACCAAATGTGTTGCGGGAATAAAGCTTAATAAAAAGATAGATTATAGCAACAAGTTGATTCGATGGAATGATTTCTTAAGATATGGGGAAAGCGTAACTATAAACCCAGTTAATGAAAGTGAATTACCTGCGATAATGGTATATTCTTCTGGTACAACGGGTGCATCCAAAGGGATTGTACTGACTAACAAGGGAATAAATACGACCATAGCGCATTATGAATATACAGGTTTTGCGTATGAAAGGCATTATAGTTTTCTTCAAATCGTGCCGGTTTGGTTTTCAACAGGAACTGTTTTCTGCTTGCTGTTACCACTCTGTCTTGGTGTTGAAGTATTAATGGAGCCTGTATTTAATGAAAGGAATTTTACAAAAGATATTATTAAATATCAGCCTAATATGGTAATGGGTGCCACTTCTTTATGGATTCATTTTTTTGACTATATAAAGAGTAAAAAAATAGATTTATCTTATATGAAGTACCCAATTACAGGAGGGGAGAAAATCTTACCTCATACAGAAGAAGAATTCAATAATATTTTAAATGAAAGAGGATGCCGGCGACATCTTGTTACTGGATATGGGATGTGTGAGTTGGGTTCAACCGCTTCGTCAACCTCAATGGAGCATTATAAATATGGTTAAGCTGGATATCCTATAAAAGGTGTTACAATAGCTGCGTTTGATATAGTAACAGATAAAGAATGTAAGTTCAATGAGCGAGGTGAAATAAGAGTTCTTACGCCTGCTCGAATGAAGGAATATTATAAGAGGCCCGATGCAACAGAGGAATTCTTCTGGAAAGACTTAGAAGGTAGAGAATGGGGACGTACTGGAGATATTGGTTATGTAGATGAAGATGGTTTTGTTTATGTTGAAGGAAGAGCCACAGATTATTTCATATCCAAGAGTGGAAAGAAGATATTTTGTTTTGACATAGAAGATGTAATCCTACACGATGAGCAAGTGGCACAATGTGAAGTGATAGGTGTTGGTGAAGAAGGAAATGGTGTTTCATATGCATTTGTTGTAGGCAAGAACCCAGAAATCAATATTAATTCGATTCTTGATAGATGCAAGGATAGCCTGGATGATGAAAGCATTCCTATAAAAATAATGGTACTTGATAAGTTCCCTGTTAAGGGTTCTGGAAAAAGAGATATGGAACAGTTAAGGCAAATGGTGGAAAAACAGTTGACAAAGAAATAAAACTAAGATTAAATAGTATTTGAATTGTAATATTGTTTGCATTAAAAAAACGAGATTATTTAAGGAGAAAGAACATAGGTATGTATACATCCTCAGAAAGTAATAATATAAAATTATTTATTCATATTAGAGATTTTCTAGAGATTTTTATGCTCATAATTATAATGCTAAGAATGAGTTCAATGTATCTGGTTATAAATCCTTTTTATGATAGTCAGATAAATGAATTGTGCTATAATTGGTTAGTGAATATATTAGGTTCGTTGATTGTATTAAGCATTATATTGGAAAAAATTAAGTGTTCGCTTTTGCAAATTGTTGTTGCTGGAATTTCGTATATATACTTTTTTGATTATTCCAATATGGTGAATTACAATACAAGCGAATTCAATAAAGAATTTGTGAAGATTTTTTTTCTTATGTTTTTTTATTTTGTTATTAATAATAAAAGACCTATGTTTGAGATTGTTTGGAAAAGATATTCAACTATTGTGTTGGTTATGGCGAGTGTGTCTTTGTTCTTTTACTTCTTTGGAGAAATCGTGCATGTAATACCACATATGGATCTCAAATACTACAATTATAATAGTTGGCTTCCAGGGTCAAATTATTTTTATTTATATTTTGTGAATTACAGTCAAAATAGACCTTTTTTAGGAATAAATGTAGTTAGAAATATAGGTATGTTTATGGAAGCCCCTGGTTTTGCGTTACCATTATCATTTGCTCTTTGGTGGGAGTTGTTTGGATGCGAAAATATAAAAAAACATAGAGTTAGTGTGATTGTAATTACGATGCTTACTACTTTTTCAATGAAAGCTTATTTGATGCTTGTGCTATTGGTGTTTCTATATTTTTGGAAGAATTGCAAGCAAATGGGATGGGAATATTTTAGAGAGATTATTGGTTATACTTTTATTGGAATAGTCGCATTGTTGGTTTTATATATTGTTTTTATTGACCACAAGGTATTTTTTAAAATGGGGTCTATAGCATGGAGAATGCAGGATACAATAGCTGCATTTTTGACTTGGCTAGACTATCCAATTTGGGGTTGTGGATATTCAAATCAAAAAGAAATGTTTGCTCACTTTTTGGATCCTGCTCATGCTGGTTATACAGCAGGTTTGTTTAATGTTATGGCATATGGTGGGGTTTTGATGTTAGGATTCTATTTGATATCGTTATTGGGATATTTTAATGTGAGTAAAAATAATAAGTGGAGAGCTTTTGTTTTTGTTGTTATGTTCGTAACTTTCCTATTTATGACATCTATGCAGTTTAGATATTTTACTATATTTATTCTAGCAGAAGGACTTGCAATGTTGGCGAGTCCATATATGAGTGATAATAAAAAAACTACAAAATATAAACGCTTAAAATATAAAGTTAAAGGGAGCGTATGTATATAGATGAAACAGTCTAATCTAAAAATAAATTTTTTGTTGAGTACATTGTATCAAGTTCTACACTTGGTTACACCACTTATTACGGCGCCTTATATTGCACGAGTATTACATTCAGATGGTGTTGGAATATATAGTTACACAAATTCTTATCAAATGTATTTTTCTATGTTTGCTGCGCTTGGTACAGTTTCTTACGGAACAAGAGAAATTTCAAGAAATAGAGAAAACAAGGCAATGTATAGTAAACTTTTTTGGGAAATAGAATGTTTAACTGTGTTGACTACGATGATAAGTCTTATTGCTTGGGGAACATTGATTTTAGCTAACAGCAAATATAGATTATGTTTCATAGCGTTAACACCTAGTATATTGGCAATAATGTTTGATATTTCGTGGCTATATATTGGGCTCGAAAAATTTGTTTATACAGTGTCTGTTAACTCATTAGCCAAGATATTAAGTATATTAGCACTATTTACTTTTGTGAAAAAAGAAACTGATGTTTTGGTATATATATTTATTTTATCGGTTACTGTAATGATAGGTAATGCAACAATGTGGTTGTTTTTACCTAAAACTGTTGATAAAATTAGTTTTAAAAATTTTGAGATAAAGAGACATTTTAAGGAAACTTTGATTTATTTTATTCCAACTATAGCAACTTCTATTTATACAGTATTGGATAAAACATTAATAGGTGCTATTACTAGTGATAACAATGAAAATGGCTATTATGAGCAGGCAACAAAAATCGTTAATATGGCTAAAGCTGTTACATTTACCTCATTAAATAGTGTTTTAGGATCTAGAATTTCTTTTTTATATAAAGAAAAGAAATATACGGAAATAAAACAAAGAATAGGAATGTCAATTGATTATATATTATTTATGGGAATAGGTATATGTGCTGGAATTATAGCTATTGCCGATACTTTTATCCCATTCTTTTTTGGAAAAGGATATGAAGGTTCAATAAGTATGTTGCGTTTACTAAGTCCTGTTATAATTATAATAGGAATTAGTAATTGTCTAGGTAGTCATTATTATACTCCATCGGGGAGAAGGAGTAAGAGCGCAAAATATATCGTTACAGGTTCTATAGTTAATTTAATTCTAAATATTATATTAATTCCTATGTTCCGAGGTAATGGTGCAGTAATTGCAACGATTTTAGCTGAGGGAACAATATCATTTTTATATTTTGCAAATTGTGAGAAAATAATTGACTGTAAAATATTGTTTTCTAAAATATGGAAGAAATTTGCTGCAGCAATAGTGATGTGGGGCGTGCTTGTTTTTATTAATGATATGAGAATGAACGCACTTGCAAAAGTCGCGTGTGAATTGTTTATTGGAGGTTCTGTTTATATTGTTATATTAATTCTTATAAAAGATTCGTTTGTAGGTTATGTAGCGAATAAGTTTATAGTTAAGATTAAGAAGGCTACTAAGGAGGGAAAATAAAATGGATAGGAATTTGGACATTAGATTAAAAATTCCTGATGATTTTTTTGAAGAAGAGACAAAATGTGATTATGTTGTTAGTAGAAAAATGAAAGAAATATGGGCAGTAGAACTTGATTTACTTAATGAGCTACTAAAAGTCTGTAAAAAATATAATCTGAAAATATATGCTGATGGTGGAACCACACTTGGAGCGTTGCGTCATAAAGGATATATTCCTTGGGATGACGATATAGATATGGTTATGCTAAGAGATGATTATAAGAGGTTGTGTGAAGTGGCTGAAAGTGAATTTTCAGAACCATATTTTTTTCAAACAGAACAAACAGATGAAGGCTCGCTTAGGGGACATGCACAACTTAGAAACAGCAATACTACAGGTGCTTTGGAAAAAGAGGCAGATAGAAAACTTTCGTTTAATCAAGGAATATTTATAGATATTTTCCCACTAGATGCGATTCCTGATGATGATGACGAGAAAGATATTTATTTCGATGAGCTTGTAAAAGCTAAGGAAAAGTATTGGAAATTTGCTCGATGGACATCCAGAGTACGTGATTCAAAGAATATAGTAAAGAGGATTATAAAGTACTGTATAGGAAGTGTTTTGAAGTTGTTCATTAAGAAAAATATTTTTTTTGACAGATTTGAAATACTTGAGGATAAATACAATAGTACTAGAACAAAACGAATAGGAAAGCTTTGTTTTTCTCCTATTCCCGAAAAGAGAATTTGGAAGAGAAGTTGGTTTGATGATGTGGAATGGATGCCATTTGAAATGCTTGAAATTCCAGTTCCGATAGGTCATGATGAAATGATGGATACGTTTTTTGGTGACTGGAGAACGCCTAAAAAGGTTTCGTCAACACATGGTGGAGTCATATTTGATGTTCATAAATCATATAAAGAATTTTTTGAAGATAGGAGATAAGAGATGATTATAGGATATACAGCAGGAGTATATGACATGTTTCATATTGGACATTTGAATTTGTTAAAAAATGCAAAGGGAATGTGTGATAAATTGGTAGTGGGTGTTACCACTGACGAGCTTGTTGCCTACAAGGGAAAACAAGCTACAATTCCATACGAAGATAGGGTAGAGATAGTTAAGAGTATAAAATATGTTGATGCTACTGTACCACAGGCAGATATGGACAAACTTACAATGTGTAAGAAACTAGGTGCTTCATATCTTTTCGTGGGAGATGATTGGTATGGAACAGATAAGTGGAATGATTATGAAAGAGAATTTGAACGCGAAGGTATAAAGATTATATATTTTCCGTATACAAAAGGTATTTCTTCTACATTGTTAAATGAAGTTGTTAATGGCAATAGTACAGATAATAGTGAAAATTCACATCTTAACTAGTGCATCTGATCGATGATAGAATAAAAATAAACTTATAATTACATTTTTTTGAGTGAAATAATATAACTTCAGCAGGTTGAAATGTATAGATACTTGTTGAAGTTTGTTACTTAGAAGGAAGGTTGTACATGTGGAAAAAAAAGAATTGAATGGATTGATATCGCGAAGGGAATAACTATATTGTTAGTTATTGTTGGACATTGTGAGATAAATAAAATTATTAGAGGGATTATTTTCTCTTTTCATATGCCGCTTTTCTTTATATTGAGTAGTTTGACAATGAGATTATCTTGTAATGTAGATGAGTTTTTTTCGCAAATAAAAAAATCTTTTTTTCATTTGATAGTACCAGCATTTTTGATTTTTTTATTTAGGTCTATTGTTGATATTATTTTAAATAGAGATAATGCTAGAAGCATTGTAATGTCGGTACCTAAACAGTATTTTGTTGAGAAAATTAGCACATTTATTGCTGGTAGTGGAGTATTAGTAAAAATGAAAAATATATCCATACCTGCATTAGGAATACCTTGGTTTTTATTAGTACTATTTTGTGCAAAATTAATATTTGATTATATACATTTAAAATTTCCAAAGAAAATATTTATATTAAGTGTATGCTTGTGCTCTGTCCTAGGGATATATTGTTCTAAAATTCAATGGTTACCATTTTCGTTTGATATTGCATTGGCTATTCAAATCTTTTTTTGTTTGGTTTTTTGCTTAGAAAAGTTAAACTAAATGAAAAATATAGTTTTATAACTGTGGTTGCGTTGATTGTATGGATTATTACATTTTTCGTTATTTTTGATTTTAAAAACACATATTTGGAGTTAGCACAAAGAAAATATCCGATGTTTCCTTTATGCTATTTTTGTGCTTTTTCTGGAACGGTGTTTGTCTCTGGAATAAGTACAATACTGTTAAAATTAAAATTGTTTTCAGCGCCAATAAGGTTTATTGGGAAAAATTCTATGACAATGTTATGGGTGCATTGCTTTGATAGGTATTATGCTTCGTTTTATAATATAGTGGATAATAATTATGTTAGAATGATACTTAGGATATTTTTGGATGTGGTGATTTTCGGTATAATTATATTAATCAAAAGAAAATGTAAACATAATTTGAAATAATGGACAACGAGGGAAAAAGATTATTTAGCAAAATTGTTTGAAATTTGTTAGTATTTAGTTACCTTGAATGAAAAAAAAATATATGTTAAAATACTGATTAGGTGTGTATTAATTAGAGATATTAAGGAGTATATTTTCTATGCATAATCATGAAATAACAATCAATTTCAAAGATTTTTTGAAATATTGTTTTAAAAAGATAAAATATATTATTGTAATAGCAATAATTTTTGCAATTCTAGGTGAAACTTTCGGCTATATAAAGGCTAGTAAGAAAAAAGATAATTATGAGAATGATTTGCTAAAATATGAAGAAAGTTATAAGAAGTATGAAGAAAAACACGAATATTTAATGAACTTATGTAGTG
>JAQYAV010000055.1 GCA_029338675.1 Lachnospiraceae bacterium | reverse complement strand
AGGAAGCTCGGCAACTTGTTGCTGAGTAGTACACATGGTTAAATCGTAATAATAAAAGAGAGCAATTCCCTACGGAACTAGCACATGTCTGGGGGCCTGCCGTTTTATCGTCATGTTCTCTTTTTGATTATATAGGGAGGATAAGAGTATGTATCTTTATAATGGAAGATATGAAGGTATGCGTGATGAATGGGGGGATGTTTATTGTGATAAAGCAAACTTAAGAATACAAAGGTATGAAAATAAAGTATTCATTACTGAACTTGACAATGCGCTTAAAACGGGGAGCTATTGTCCAACATATGAGTTTAAATGGGAATGTGAAGATGATGCTAGTATTGCTTACGAAGCTATTTTAAAGCCTGATATTATTAATAATTTTCGTGATATTGCCGAATACGATTTTGCGTCAATTCCACATTTCATTGAAGTAAATCTATATTATAGTAAAGGTAAGGAGACTTTTAGCCCTTTTGCTAAAGTAAAAAAGCAAGATTTTTCAACTAAAATAACAAATATGAAAATAGTGAAGGGCATTCTAGCTGGGCAAATTAGATATGTTGTATTGACTTATGAAGACAGTGATAATTATTATTACGACTTAAAGAACAAGGAGAATTATTGTAAGCAGTTAGATTTATTAGAATTTGCGAGGGAATTCCTTAATACGAGTCTTCCCTATAGGTATGAGAAGATAGGGAATTTGCTTAGAATTGCATGGCATGGATGGGAAAGTAGAGAAAAAGTATACCTTGCCTATTTAAACGAATAGGGAAAGTTGATTGTGTGGACTCACATATTAATATTTAAATGATATTATGGCCGGTTTCCTGAGGTAGTCAGCTGATTTTGTTTCAACCCAACATTACTTGGGACAGAATTAGAAACAGTACTACCGTTGGTAGTAGTAGTACCTATTGACGGGCTGCGAAATCAGCTATATATTATTAATAAAATAGCTCTTCATAGGTAGCGCCGAAGGCAAGGTTAGCCTCATGGCCTCTACTTATGAAGAGCTTTCTTTAATTATCATTGTTGAACGAATTAACGAAAATCGATATTTTTAGGGATAGATTTAATGGGCATATCTTTATGTATTCTTATCCTTGAGAGATGAAACCCTCTATGGCAATTATTGCACCATACAGCGCCATATCCCATTTGATTCTCTTCATCCACGATTAAAAATCCATAATCTGTATTATTACTTTTACAATATGGACAGATACCAGATTGTTTTTGAGTTGCAATGGTTTTTAAATTTTCATTCCATCTCATCATATAATTCATGTTCTGATTTAGACAGATGAATCATCATACCTAAGTCACTCCTTTTTACATCTGTCATGAGTTTCACCAAACTCACTTAAAAAAATACTTCTGTTTCAATAAATTGGGAGCTTACTTAAATCTAGCTTTTTGTTGTGTAGATAGTAATCGTACAATCTACTAGCTGATAACTTTAGTAGCTGAATGTTTTCCAACTTAAAAAAACTAAATATGTCCATTTTGACTAAGCCTATATTCTTGGCGATTACACTGTCATCCTCCATAGGGAAGAGGAAACAGTTCTTGACTGTTTCTATTTGATTGTCTTGTAAGAATTTCTTGTAGGCTAATTCGTAGAGATATTGTTTTGTAATAGATTCAAGCCCTGGATTGCCGGCTAGTTTTCCTTGTCCTAAGGTAATTAGATAATACTTGGCGTCAAAAATAAGGAAAACAGTGTTGCCATCTTTCTTGTAGATTGTAATTATATCTGGCTGCAAAGTGCCTTGGGCCGGGATAGGTCGTTCTTGATTATCTCTCGCTATCCATTGTGGTTTTGGGATTAAATTAATTAATTTAGTGCCACCTTTATTATGGATAATAGGCAGATTGCGTAAAGATTTATTTAACTGATTATTGAAGACCTGTTTGCATACATCTTCCCATACGTCTTCAAAGCTTGTGGTGCCGAACATCTCAAAATCAGCTTCACTGATATCTCCTTTTTTATTAGAGATATAGGCATGCATCAGCCTGAGCAGTTGGTTCTTCCTCGTGTTAAACTGGACTGCCTGTTCCTGCTCAAGCCTATAGAGAATATAATCGGAGTCGCCAAAATCTTCGACTTGTTCATCAGAAATCTCGGTCGGAAGCAGTTCGAACAAATCAATAATATCTGCTCTGGCCAGTTCTTCGGAGCATTGTGTTAAAATGGCGGCGTGCAGCCGTTTTATATAGCTAGTCTCGTCATATATTATTTTTTTGGTTTTAAGCTCTAGGTAATAGGGCCTATTATTGCTGATAAGAGTAAAGCTGTCGTTAATAGTTTTGTCCCAATGAATTTCGCCGCTACCATTATCTTCTATAATATTCTTGTTATTTTCATATAGACCATTTTCATAGTAATCATTGAGAAGAGTAAGCATTATATTAAGCGGTTCATTTTGTTTCTCTTTCAGCTCATCATTATAGAGCTTCAAATTTAGATTATTATTGTTATAGCGCTGGATTACCTTCAATACTTGCTTTAGTTCTTTTAAGGGTTTATCCTTGGTGATATACTTTGGGTAGCATTTTAATAACTTCCCGGATATCAGTATTATTCCTACGAAAGCAAAGAAATAAGAAGATCCACCGCCGACTGCTTCTTCTAAACCATCATCAGCATCTGAAGCAAGTTCATTGAAATCTATTTCAGATGCTTCTTGTTTTACCAGCTTGATAATGCCTTTGGTGCGAAGCTGCTGAAATATTTTATCACCGGCTGGGCCATTTAGGCCCAGTTTTTTCATTATCTGAGCCTTGGTATAGCTTCCTTCCTTTATATAAAGGTCGTTTATTGTAGGTGTCATAGCAATCACCTATTATTGTTCATTATCGTCATGCTGGATAAATCTGTTGGAGATATCATCACAGAAAATAGCAACGCCTTTTTGGTCAAATTCTTCGCAGATAGAGGAATAGGTGAGTTTTGCTCTTTCAACTTTGTTAAATAGGGCAGAACGTTTTTGTTTGGCTGCGTCATCGAATAGATACATCAAAACTTTATTTTTAAAGGCTTGAATGAATGTATAATTATTGTCCGGGCCTGCCGCAAGAGTCCTCATAATCTTATCTGATAAGAAGAATGGTCCCATCAATTTGTCTTCATTGATGTTCATAGAAACAAGTTCTTCATTGATTGCTTTGCGCAGTTCATTCCAGTTAATAATTTTAGCATTTTCGCCTTTTCCAAGCTGAACATTATAATGGCTCATCTGCTGCTCGCTGGTATTGATGCCGATATACTCAAACTCCCATCTGCGTTTAAAAGCTGTATCCATGGGGAATACGCCTTGGTCAGCACTGTTCATGGTAGCCCAGATATACATATTGGACGGAATACGGATAGAAGAGTATTGTTTAGGATCGCCG
>JAQYAV010000054.1 GCA_029338675.1 Lachnospiraceae bacterium | reverse complement strand
ATGTGGATGTAATTTACCATTAGCATCCCAATTTCTTAACGTTTGTGCTGATACTCCCAATATTTTTGAAAACTCATTGATAGAATAATACTTACTCATAAATATAAACTCCTTTTGATATCACTCTATCACAATAGTTATAAAAGTCAACATATATTTACAACTATTTATAAGTTATTTCTAGCAGCTCATTCCCTCTATTACTAAATAAGAAACAACCTCCTTCACAAGCTATGCCTATAAAAGAGGTTGTTATCTTTATAACAATGCAATTATTGCACTAATTTGTTAAATTATTTTGCAGCAGCTTCTGCCTTAATAGCCTCAGTTAATGCTGGAACAATCTTGTTAAGATCCCCAACAACACCATAATCAGCCACATCAAAGATAGGAGCATCTGGATCCTTATTAATTGCAACAATAATATCAGACTCCTCCATACCTGCAACATGCTGAATAGCACCTGAAATACCGATTGCAAAGTAAAGCTGTGGACGAACTGTCTTACCAGTCTGACCTACCTGAAGGTCTCTTGGCATCCAGCCAGAATCTACAACTGCACGTGAACAAGAAACCTGTCCACCAAGTACCTCTGCAAGATCCTCAAGCATTTTGAAGTTCTCTGCAGAACCAACTCCACGACCACCTGAAACAAGGATCTTAGCATCCATAATATCCTTAATATCTGAAACAGCCTTAACTACATCAAGAATCTCAACATATTTATTGTTTGGAGTAAATCCAGGATTATAGTTGATAACTTCAGCCTTAGCTCCTTCAACCTTATCAAGCTTCTGCATAACACCTGGACGAACTGTAGCCATCTGTGGACGGTTGTCTGGACATGCGATTGTAGCGATTGTGTTTCCACCGAAAGCTGGACGAGTCATAAGAAGCTGATTGTGCTTCTGCTCTTTTCCAGGAATTGGATTTACTGGGAAATCACCAATCTCAAGTAATGTACAGTCAGCTGTAAGACCAGTTGCAACTCTAGCTGATACTGTAGGACCAAGATCACGACCGATAGCTGTTGCACCAACTAATACGATTTCTGGCTTATACTCGTTAATTACTGAAGCAAGTGCATGAGCATATGGCTCTGTTCTATAGTTCTTTAATTCTGGATCATCTACAACGATAACCTTGTCAGCACCATATGCAGCAAGCTCATCAACAAGACCTGCAACTCCAGAACCTAATAAAACTGCTGTTACCTGTGTATCAAGCTTCTCAGCAAGTCTCTTTCCCTCACCAATAAGCTCAAATGCGATACCGCTTAATTCATTATCTACCTGCTGTGCAAAGACAAATACGCCTTTGTACTTTGCTAATTCTTCTGCGTTCATTGCGCCCATTTTATTCACCACTTTTCCTTTTCAAATTAAATTACATGCTTATCTTTTAACTTTCCAACGATGTATGCTACTGGATCTGCATCTTCTGGAGCCATTTCTCCCTGGCCCTTCTTAACCTTATCAGATGCTCTAGCAATCTTTGTAGGAGAACCATTTAATCCAAGGTTTGAATCATCAACATCTACAAGATCAGCTCTACCAAATGTAGTAATCTCAGCATCAACAGCATCAAAGATTCCACCTGGAGTCATATATCTAGGATCATTTAATTCAGCAAGTGCTGTAATAAGACATGGCATCTGTGCCTTTACCATATGATATCCATCATCATACATTCTCTTAACAACAATGCTATCTCCCTCAACCTTAAGTTCCTGAGCATATGAAATAACAGGAAGTCCGAGGTGCTCAGCGATCTGTGGACCAACCTGAGCAGTATCACCATCGATAGCCTGACGACCAGTAATAATTAAGTCATAATCTAATTTTCTAAGTGCACCAGCAAGTGTAGTTGATGTAGCCCAAGTATCAGCACCACCAAGTACTCTATCTGTTACAAGAACACCCTTATCAGCACCCATAGCGATTGCTTCACGAAGTACATCTGCAGCCTTTGGAAGACCCATTGTAATAACTGTAACTTCAGCACCGCACTCATCCTTAATTCTAAGAGCAGCCTCAAGACCTGCCTTATCATCAGGATTCATAATTGTGAGCATAGCTCCTCTATCTAATGTACCATCAGCGTTGAATTTAACGCCACCCTTTGTATCAGGTACCTGCTTTATACATACTACTATCTTCACGTTAAGTACCTCCTTAGTTTAAAATGTTAGCAGAGATAACCATACGCTGTACTTCTGAAGTACCTTCGTAGATCTCAGTGATCTTAGCATCTCTCATCATACGCTCAACATCATACTCTTTGATGTAACCGTAACCACCATGTAACTGAACACACTTTGTTGTTACTTCCATTGCAACTTCTGCAGCATAAAGCTTAGCCATAGCAGCCTCTACAGAGTAAGAAACCTTAGCACCAGCCTGGTACTCATCTTTCTTTCTAGCAGCCTTATAAACAAGTAACTTAGCAGCTTCAACCTTAGTTGCAAGATCAGCTAATACGAACTGAGTATTCTGGAACTGTGCAATTGATCTACCAAACTGCTTTCTTTCCTTAACGTAGTTGATTGTTGTCTCAAGAGCACCCTCTGCAATACCAAGAGCCTGAGCAGCGATACCAATACGACCACCATCAAGTGTATGCATTGCAACACTAAATCCTTTACCCTTCTGTCCAAGAAGTGCATCAGCAGGAATACGGCAATCAGTGAAGATAAGCTCATAAGTAGATGAAGCACAAATACCCATCTTATTTTCTTTAGTACCAAATGTAAATCCAGGAGTTCCCTTTTCTACGATGAATGCAGAAATCTCTTTCATCTTTCTGCCACGCTTCTCAACGATACCAGTTACTGCGATTACAATATATACGTCAGCTTCTTTACCATTAGTAATGAAACATTTTGAACCATTTAATACCCACTCATTAGTAGCATCATCAAAAACTGCCTTTGTCTGCTGTCCCTGAGCATCTGTACCAGCACCTGGCTCAGTAAGACCAAATGCACCAAGCTTCTTTCCTGAAGCAAGATCTGGAACATATTTAGCTTTCTGCTCTGGAGTACCATAAGTAACGATTGGATCAACACAAAGTGATGTATGAGCTGATACGATAACACCTGTAGTACCACAAACCTTTGAAAGCTCTTCTACACACATAACATATGTGAGAACATCACAACCCTGTCCACCTAATTCCTTTGGAACTGGAATTCCTAAGAAACCATACTTCGCCATCTTCTCTACTGTCTCTCTTGGAAATCTGTGTTCTTCATCAATTTCCTGAGCAAGAGGCTTTACTTCATTCTGCGCAAAATCTCTGAATAATGTCTGCGCCATTTCATACTTCTTGTCTAAAGTAAAATCCATTTATTTATTCCTCCATAAATTATTTAATGCATATTATATAATGCCAAGTAAAAGATTAAATCTTACTGAGCATCAATTGGTGTCTTTGTACGATCAGCATTGTAGATATAGAATCCCTTACCACTCTTACATCCAAGATTTCCGCCACGTACCATCTTGCGAAGTAATGGACATGCACGATACTTGCTATCACCAGTCTCATTGTAAAGAACATCCATAATTGCAAGACAGATATCTAAGCCGATGAAATCACCTAACTCAAGTGGTCCCATAGGATGATTAGCGCCAAGCTTCATAGCTGCATCAATACCAGCTACATCTGAAACACCTTCCATCTTGATGAAAGCAGCTTCATTTATCATAGGTATTAAGATACGATTTACTACGAAACCAGCAGCTTCATTTACCTGAACAGGAGTCTTACCGATTTCCTCTGAAATCTTAATAATCTTCTCAACTGTCTCATCTGGAGTATTAACACCAGCAATAACCTCAACTAACTTCATACGATCAGCTGGGTTGAAGAAATGCATACCAATCATAGGACGAGTAAGTCCATTTCCAATCTCAGTGATTGAAAGTGATGATGTATTTGAAGCAAAGATACACTCTGGCTTACAAATCTTGTCTAACTCAGAGAAAGTAGTCTTCTTAACTTCCATATTCTCAAATGCAGCTTCAACTACTAAATCGCAATCTGCACATAAATCTTCCTTAAGACCAGGTGTAATACTAGCAAGAATGCTATCAACCTTCTCCTGAGTCATTTTACCTTTTTCTACAAGCTTAGCATATCCTTTAGCGATTTTATCCTTACCGCCTTCAGCCCACTCCTGCTTGATGTCGCAAAGTGCTACTTCATATCCATCAACCATTGCAAATGCCTTAGCAATACCCTGGCCCATAGTTCCTGCACCAATAACTCCAACTTTCATTTATATATCCTCCTAAAAATGTTATTTTTTGAATCAACAATCCAAAATCATTTACGTTTCATTTGAAAAGTTGTTCATATTTCACACTTTTAGGATGGCAATATGCCATCCTGAAAATGATAAAATCAATTTAATTAAAAATTATTTATTCTGGAAAGGAACAACCTTGAGTTTCTTTTCCTTGTCCTTCTCTAAGAAGTTACCCATACCAGCCTTCTGATCTTCTGTTTCAAAGCAATCACCAAATAATTTTTCTTCGATAACAATTGCCTGATCCATATCAACCTGCATTCCATCATTAATTGCTTTCTTGCAATTACGAACTGCAATAGGAGCATTAGCAGCAATACCTGCAGCCATCTTCTTTGCAGCTGGAAGTAACTCTTCTAATGTATAAACAGCATTAACAAGACCAATTCTATATGCCTCATCAGCCTTAATATTTCTAGCTGTATAAATCATCTGCTTTGCCATTCCTTCGCCTACAAGACGAGCTAATCTCTGAGTACCGCCAAATCCAGGTGTAATTCCAAGACCAACCTCTGGCTGACCAAATACTGCATTATCAGAACAAATTCTTATATCACAGCTCATAGAAATCTCACAACCACCGCCAAGTGCAAAACCATTAATTGCAGCAATAACAGGAATTGGGAAAGTCTCAATCATTCTAAATACATCATTACCCTTCTTACCAAAAGCCTCACCCTCAGCCTTTGTAAGAGTTGACATCTCACCTATATCTGCTCCAGCAACAAATGATTTTTCACCAGCACCTGTAAGTACAAGACATCTTGTAGTCTCTAAATCAACTGCCTTGAATGTTGCAGCAAGTTCTTCAAGTACCTGACTGTTAAGTGCATTAAGTGCCTTCGGTCTATTAATAGTAATAATTCCAACAAAGCCTTCCTGCTCGTAAGTAATAAATTCCATATGAATCTCCTTATAATCCGTATTAGCCGGTTAGCGATTTTCATCACCAACCGGCCTATATTAGTTATTTTATCTGTACAAATTATGCTCTTTCAACGATAGTAGCACAACCCATACCGCCACCGATACAAAGTGTAGCAAGTCCCTTCTTTGCATCCTTTGCTTCCATCTCATGAAGTAAAGTTACAAGGATTCTACATCCTGAAGCACCAACTGGGTGTCCAAGTGCAATTGCACCACCATTTGGATTAAGCTGCTTATCTACATCAATGCCAAGATCTCTACCAACAGCGATTGACTGAGCAGCAAATGCCTCATTAGCCTCGATGATATCAAAATCTTCAATCTTCATTCCAGCCTTAGCCATAACCTTCTGAGTTGCAGGAACAGGACCAATACCCATTACCTCTGGTCTACATCCAGCAAGACCTCCAGCTACCCAAGTAGCCATAGGCTTAACACCAAGCTCCTTAGCCTTTTCTTCTGACATAACAACGATTGCTGCAGCACCATCATTGATACCTGATGCATTACCAGCAGTTACAAAACCATCCTTGTTAATTGGACGAAGCTTAGCAAGACCTTCTATAGTTGATCCAGCTCTTGGTCCCTCATCCTTAGCAAATACGATATCTCCCTTTTTATTCTTAATTGTTACAGGGACAATTTCCTTATCAAATGCGCCATTAGCCTGAGCTGCTTCAGCCTTCTGCTGACTCTTTAATGCAAACTCATCAAGCTCTTCACGAGTAATTCCCCACTCACGACAAATATTATCTGCTGTTGTAATCATATGGTAATCATTAAATGCATCCCAAAGAGCATCGTTAACCATACAGTCTTTCATAATAGCATTGTTCATACGGTATCCAAAACGTGCCTTATCAAGGGCATATGGAGCCATTGACATATTCTCCATACCACCAGCTACAACAATATCAGCCTCTCCAGCCATAATCATCTGAGCTGCCTGGTTAACACAGTTAAGACCTGAACCACAAACAACATTCATAGTAACAGCTGGTACTTCATTAGGAAGTCCTGCTTTAATTGATGCCTGACGTGCAACATTCTGACCTAAACCAGCCTGAATTACACATCCCATATATACCTGGTCTACTGCTTCTGGAGCGACACCAGCTCTATTTAATGCTTCCTTAATAACAATTGCACCTAACTCAGCTGCTGGAGTAGTGCTTAATGTACCACCCATAGTACCGATTGCTGTACGGCAAGCGCCTGCTAAAACAACTTTCTTTGACATAAAAATATTCCTCCATTAACTTTATTGTATCAAGAATCCATATATCTTGACACTACTGTCATAACTATATCATATTTATTTTTTTTTAGCAACTTAGTAAAATACTATTTTTTTCCTTTATGGACATTTCTTATTGTCTTTTTCTTCTTAGCTTCTGATTTACTTTTTTTATTTTTTAATTCAATGTTATCGTTATATTTTGTTTTAGTGTTATTTCTATTATTGCTTTGTCTAGTAGCATTTTCATTTTTACTAGAAGATTTTGACTTTTTATCATTACTATAATTAGACTTGTTATTAAAGCCACCCTCACGTCTTGGTCTTATCAAACATTTCTTATCAAATCCAATCAAATCAGTTCGATTAGCTAAAGTTAGTGCTTCTACTACTAAATCATAATTCTTTGGATTTCTATATTGAATAAGCGCTCTTTGCATTGCCTTTTCATGTGGCGAAGTTGGCACATAAACCTTTTGCATATTTCTTGGATCAACACCTGTATAATACATACAAGTTGATATTGTAGATGGTGTAGGATAAAAATCCTGCACTTGTTCAGGCATATATCCTAAATCTCTCAAATATTCAGCTAATTTGATTGCATCCTTTAATGTAGAACCTGGATGGGATGACATCAAATACGGAACCATATATTGATTTTTATTTATTTCTTTGTTTATCTTCTTATATTTTCACAAAATGAATTAAACACAGAATTCTCTGGTTTTCCCATCAATCGCAGTACATTATCTGATACATGTTCAGGCGCAACTTTAAGCTGTCCACTAACATGATGTTGGCATAGTTCATAAAAAAATTCGTCATTTTTGTCAGCCATTAAGTAATCAAATCGAATTCCTGATCTAATGAATACCTTCTTAACTTTAGGTAATTCTCGCAATTTTCTAAGAAGTTCCAAATAATCTGAATGATCAACAACAAGATTACTACATGGTTTCGGAAATAGACATTGTTTATTCTTGCACACGCCATATTTCTTTTGTTTTTCACATGCTTTATGTCTAAAATTAGCCGTAGGTCCACCTACATCATGAATATACCCCTTAAAATCAGGATCCCAAATTATTTTCTCCGCCTCATGAATAATTGAAGCATGACTTCTAGTCTGTAGCATTCTTCCCTGATGAAATGTAAGTGCACAAAAACTACATCCACCATAACAACCCCTATTACTTACCAGACTAAATTTCACCTCCGAAATAGCAGGCACTCCACCTAATTTTTTGTAGCTTGGATGGTAATCTCTAGCATATTCAAGTGCATATACCCTGTCCATCTCACTTTCAGTAAGTGGTTTAGCAGGTGGATTTTGAACCACATATTTCTTTTCACCATATTGTTCTACCAATATTTTAGCGGTATAATGATCTGTATTTTCATACTGAACATTAAAGCTTCTTGCATAATTTAATTTATCTTCTAATAGTTCATTATAGCTAGGTAGCTCAATATAATCATATAAATTATCTATATCTTTAGCCAAATATGCAGTTCCATTAACAAATGAAATATCTCTAGCTGCAATTCCACTATCAAGAGCATCAGCAATTTCAACTATCGCCTTCTCACCCATTCCATAGATTAACAAATCTGCTTGTGAATCTACTAATATTGAATGTTTTAATTTATTCGACCAATAATCATAATGGGCTAATCTACGTAAACTGGCTTCAATTCCGCCAATGATAATAGGAGAATCCTTGAATTTTCTTTTAATCAAATTGCAATAAACTATAGTTGCATAATCAGGTCTTTTCCCCATCTCTCCGCCAGGTGTAAATGCATCTGTACTTCTTCGTTTCTTTGATACAGAATAATGATTTACCATTGAATCCATATTACCAGCTGTAACAAGAAAGCCTAATCTTGGTTTTCCATAAATACATATGCTATTTTCATCTTTCCAATCTGGTTGTGAGATAATTGCAACCTTATATCCATTTAGTTCAAGCACTCTACTTATTATGGCATGCCCAAACGAAGGATGATCTACATATGCATCACCAATAACATATACGAAATCTGGTTGATCATAGCCTTTTATTTTCATTTCTTCCATATTAAGAGGAAGAAATCTACTATCATATTCATAATCTAAAATATTCATCAAATAATAGTTTCCTTTAATCTACTCAAAATCGTTAATTTCCCACAACTCCACATTTTCATCTTCATCATCTTCTTTGATATATTTATTAGATGTACCTGCACCAACAGCTACAGCAAACTCTGCATTGCTTACAAGTCGCGTTTTTACTCCCGTCTTCTCATGAATCAATTTGTCAATGCCATAAATTTTGCTTCCACCACCAGTAAGAACTATTCCATATTCTGCAATATCTGCTACAAATTCAGGAGAGGCTGTTTCTAGTGTTGACTTTACAGCATCCACAATTTGGTCTGCAATTTCTTGCATTGCTTCTATCATTTCTGATGATTTCACATTTAATTTAACTGGCAAACCTCTCACTAAATCCTTGCCCTTTGCTACTGCTACTGCATCTTTTTCCCTTGGATAAACTGAACCTATTTCCATCTTTAATTGTTCAGCAGACACATAACCAAGTAAAATATTATGTCGCTTTCTCATATATCTAATAATCGCATCGTCAAAATCATCGCCTGCAATTTTAATTGATTTACTAGATGTAATACTTCCCTTTGAAACAATTGCAATATCAGTTGTTCCAGCACCAATATCCACAAGCATATATCCCTTTGATGAGTCTACCTCAATTCCTGCTCCAACTGCTGCCGCAAAAGGCTCTTGTATTATGTACACATTCTTCGCACCAGTTCTCATTACAGCATCTTCAACAGCACGTCTTTCAACCGATGTAACTCCACTTGGAACGCAAACACAAATAGAAGGTTTTCCCCATATTTTTCGTTTTTCCATTGCCCCTTTAACATAAGCCTTTAACATTCTTTCTGTAAGTGTAGCAGCAGATATAACACCCTTTCTAATTGGTCTAACAACTTCGATCTCTTCAGGTGTTTTACCAATCATTTTCTTTGCTTTGTTACCTACTGCAACAATATTGTTTGTGCCAATCTCATATGCTACAACAGATGGTTGATTTACAACAATTCCTTTATCTTTAATGTATATAACAGTATTAGCTGTTCCTAAGTCTATTCCAATATCAATATTTACCAATTTTGTTTCCTCCGTTCAGAAAAAAGGCCGATGCCTATAACATATAAATTATAAGCATCAGCCTATTATTTTTCAATAATTATTTGAAATCTTCACCTAGTAAATATTTCTTGCCTTCGATACCTTTTGCTTTTTCTCTTTGATCACACTTAATCATAGAATCATCAATTAACTTGAGCATTCTGTCAATATTTCCTGACTCCATAGCCATTAAGCTATTTCTGATTACTCCTTCAACCACTGAAGCCATAGTATATCCCATTTGAGAAATATAACCTCTAGCAACTTCAAGCATGTCGCTATTTGACAAGCCAACCATCTCAATCTTCTTATCAAATAATTTTCCAGTCTCACCAGATTCGTTAAGCAATCTATTAACTGCTTCTTTTTCTCCTGTAAGAACTATTGCAACATCATTTTTATCCTTAGTAGAAAGTTCAACTAATTCTGTAAACTTCTCTTTAGTAATTATTCCCGCATTTTCTACAACAAGGCATCCGCCTTTTAATTTATACATTGCATCTGAAAGTTTAACCTTATTAAGAGCTGTTGCTTTGATTTTAGCAATTGATTTATTCTTAATAATACCCATATCAAAGAAACTTCTTGCAAAGTCTTCACCCACTGCAGTTAAACCAAATCCATGTTCTCCCAAAAGAGCAACATTTACAACTGTAGGATTAGTTACAATATCATTGAATACATCTACAAGAACAGCACCAAAGCTTGGCACTTTCGAATACTTTTCAAGATAAATTGCAGCTAATGGTAACTTACCACTTTCAACTGGTTTTGTTGTATCAAGTTTAGCATTTTCTGCTTCTTCAACCGCCTTGGCAGCCTCTGCCTCTAATGCTTTAGCTTCAGCAACTGCCTTTTCACATTCAGCAAATACTTTTTCTAACTCTGATAACTTATCAGCAGCAGCCTTTTCTTCTGCCTTGAATTTATCAGTAAAGTCTTTCTTCTTAGCATCAAGATCAGATTTCTTTTTAGAAATACTCTCAACAGCCTTAGCAGCTTCTTGTTCTGCTACCTTATCAGCTTCAGCCTCAAGATTCTTCTTCTCCTCTTCAATAGCTTTAATCTTATCATTTATTGATTTGACAACTGCATCATTATCAGCAACCTTCTTCTTAGCTTCATTTTCACTATTAATAGCTGATGTTTCATTCTTCTCTGCAGTTTCTCTAACTTTAGTAGCATCTTCAACTTTAACTGCAAATTCTTTTTCAACCTCTAATGCAGCATTAACCTTAGCCTCTGCATCTGCAAGTATTTTCTTAATATCTTCTACAGCACTCTTAGCCTTTTCTAATTCAGCTCTCTTATCTGCCAATACTGACATTGCTGACTTTTCAGCAACAGATGCTTCGTTTTTCTTAGCTTTAGCTTCTGTAACAGCAATACTAGCACTTTCAGCAACTCTCTTAAGATTAACGCCCTCATTGTTAGCCTTCTCAAGTTCATCATTAACTGATTTAAGTTTTTCGCCAGTGCTTTCATCTGCCTTTGCATATGCAGCCTTCTTATCTTCTTCAATTTTCAAAACAATTGAAGCTTCTTCTTCATCTATCTTCTTAGCTTCTTCTTCCACAGACTTAATATCTGCAACATTCTTATCAGCTAAAGACTTAATCTTAGCCTTTGCTGTTTCACAATCCTGCTTAGCCTTATCAAAATTAGCATTAGCAGCGTCAAGCTTAGCCTTTGCAGCAGCAACTTTTTCTTCTGCTTCTTTCTTAAGCTTCTCTTTGTATTCTGCCTCAGCCTTCTTAAATGCCTCTTCTGCAGCTTTCTTTCTCTCTTCTTCAAGAGCTTTCTTCTTTGCTTCTTCTGCGATTTTCTTTTCTTCTGCTTCAGCAGCTCTCTTTCTTGCAAGTTCTTCTGCACGTTTCTTCGCTTCTGCCTCAGCAATTCTTCTAGCCTGTTCTTCAGCCTTCTTTTCAGCCTCTTCAAGCTTCTTACGTTTAGCTTCCTCAGCCTTAAGATTTTCTTCAACTAATCTAGCTTCTTCAGCCTTCTTAGCTTCTTCTATCTTTCTAGCTTCCTCAGCCTTCTTTGTCATTTCAGCTTTTCGTGCCTCAGCCTTTCTAGCTTCCTCAGCCTTACGTTCCTCTTCAGCCTTCTTGAAGGCCTTTACTCGTTCCTCTTCGGCTTTCTTTGCTTCCTCAGCTTTTCTAGCTACTTCTGCTTCTTCAGCCTTACGTTGCTTTTCTTCTTGCTTTCTTAATTCTTCTTCAGCCTTCTTTGCACTATCAGCCTTCTTTTCTTCTGAAGCAGCAGCCTTCTTGACTGGTTCATCAAATGACGCAAATCTAGATACTTCTGCACCTAAAACATCGTCATCATCATCGATGTCATACATGCTCTTAATATCGCCACCCTCATTACCCATATTAGGCACGATACTAATTATCTCGTCATCCTCTTCCTTCTTAGCAGTCTGCTTCTCAACTTCACCCCAAACATTATCATCAGTGACCTTAGCATTCTTCTCACTTGAGAATGTCTTTTCGTCATCAATAACCTTAACCTTTTCAGTTTCAGGTGCATTGTGACCTTTAAGTTTTAAGCCACCTTTAGAAGTCTCGTTTTTAGACGTTTCGTTTTTAGAAGCCTCTTTCTTAGTAGTCTCTTTCTTAGGAGCCTCTTTCTTAGGAGCCTCGTTCTTAGATGCCTCGTTAGCTGCTTTATCACTTGAATCATCTTCAGGCTTCGCTTTTGCCTTCTTGGCTACACCATCTAAGCCCTCTTTCTTAAGAACCGCATTAACCTCCAGTGAAATCTGCTTTTCAAACTCATCATAATCTATTCCAAGTTCTTCTGCTTTCTTTCTCTTCTTTCTTTCCTCTATCTTAGCTAGTTCCTCAGCAGATAGGGTTTTAAACTTAGGCTTATCACTGGTAGTTTCTTCCTTCTCTACTTTCTTACCAGATAATTTCATCGCTTCATGCTCTCTTTTAAGCTTTTCCGCTTTTTCAGCTTTTTCTTTTTCTACCTGAGCTCTAACGATAGCAATCAACGCTTCTTTTTGATCCATTGCCACTTATGTTGCCTCCTTTCAGTAACATACCTACAAATTATTTGTATTCCTTTAATCTAGCCAATACATCTTTCTTTGTAGAATCTATCTCCAAAGATGATTTTAATTCATCTCGTGAAGGTCTATATTCATCAGTTTCTTTTTGAGTATTGCTACTCATTTCATCAGTATTTAATGAACTTTTATCAAGTTCAATTCCTAACGAAGCAAGCAATGCCTCTGCTTCACGAAGCATTTGTTCTTCCTTCTTTATATTTTCATCAATCTTACCCTGAGCTTCATGCATAATCTTTCCAAATTCATCATTCGACTGTGAGATATTATATTCCACTTCTGGGAATAACGAAGTTCTAAATTTCGGATAGCTCTTCGTATCAACTTTTACTTCTTCCTCCGAAGTTTCTTCATATGCTTCTTCATATTCTTCTACTTCTTCCTCATATTCTTCAGTTTCTTCTACGAAAACTTCTTCATAATCTTCAATTTCCTCTTCAAACTCTTCGTTTGAATCATAAGATGCTTTATTACCAATAAACGAATCTTCATCATCAATATTTTCTTCCAAAGCTGGCTCTTCAACTATTTCATCAACTATCTCGTCATCATCAGCTGAAAAATAGTCCTGTTCTTCTTCAACTGAAACAGTAGTACTTTTTGAAGTTGTATCAACCTCACTTACCATATTGGCAATATCAGATATATCAAATTCCTTCTCAGTGGTAGAATTCTCAAAAATAATATTATCTTGTATAGAGTTCAAGTTCTCATCCAAATCCGTACTATTCGTTTGTGCATCTTCATTCTGCATCTCAGGCTCTGGATTATCCTCACTTGATTCTTCTTTTGAATCATCCTTATCTGTCTTTTTCTTAATTCCAGATATAATTTTTTTAAATATATTTTTTTTATTTTCATCTGTATTATCTTCCAATTCAGAAGCATCTTCTCCTGCTTCCTCATTATTTGACTGAGTTGTATCAGTTTTATTCCCAATCAAATCTCCTTTTCGGTCAGATGAATCTTCACTTTGTTTTTTATTTTCTTTAGATTCGGCTTGTCCACTTTCATCCTCAGCATTCTCACCAATCTCTTCTTCTGTTTTCTTCTTATCTTTTTTCTTAAAGAACTTGCTTTTCTTTTCAAACGGAACATCAAAATCATCTTCCATATACAAAATCTCTGGTTCCTTTGGATGCATTCTTAAATCATCCGCAGCAAGAAGTTCCTTTTCAAGATTACGTTCTTCCTCCTGTTCTGGATCATCATCTTCAATTTCCTCAGGAAATACAAAAAAGCAATCCCTTGCCTTTATCTTCCCATCAAGCAAATCCTGCACTATGACAACATTAGGCGAATTCTTAAATGAAGCAATATATTCTGTAGACAACGCCTTTGCACGTTCTAACTGTTCATTCAAATAAAGCAACAAAATAGCTTCATAGCTCCATTCTTCATCTAATGTATGCTCATAATCATCAACTATGTAATCATCTATAATTGTATAATCCATACCTTTCGATTTTTCATACACATATCTAACAACTCTAGTTTCAAGATCTGTATTAGATGCATCAAACATATACATATTGTAATATGTTTCAGCAAGCTTCTTATACCCTATATCAAGATATAATTTCATCAAAGAGAAAACCACTCTTTTAGCTTCCGGAGAAAGCTTGTGTGCTAACAGATATGTATATCGAGCATCTTTATATCTTCCACACTTAGCATATACATCTCCACATAATCTTAAAAACTGTGGATTAAGAGATTTAGTTAAATCCTGGCTATCAATTATCTCTAAAGCAAGACTATACTCTTTTGCCTCTGCTAATTCTTTTATTTTATTCACGCTTGTCATGCTTAGTTTCGAGCCCATATTTTCACCTCTAACACTCGTTTCAATACACAAAATATTAGTTTAATTCTAACACACAGACGAAACATTTACAATAATTATTGTTGTTCAAATACTTTTTCAACTTTTTCAATTACAGAATCTTTCATATTCTTATTTGTTTTTTCGTATTGAATACCTGATTCCATAATTTCAAGAAGTACCATTCTAAGCTTACTGTCAATTTCCTTTATGTATTCCATTAATATATCTTTGATTTCTGTAACCTTTTCCTTACTCTTCATTCTTGCAATCATTCTTTCAGGATTAAACTTAGTTTTTTCTCTAATATCCTCTTGCTTTCTAGAACAAATTATACATTCCTCAGCACCTGCTTCATTAACATATCCACAGTTACAATGCCATATCATGCCATCAGTTTTATATTTCTTAACAGCATCTATACCACGCTTACCTTTAAGTGCTGAAAGTCTTTGTGAACTCATTTCTATTTCGATTGGATTATCTTCTACAACACAAATTCCATCAGATGTAACATATTTTGAAACATGTACATTAACTTTCTTTATCATTGGAACATCCTTATGTTGCAATTTACACTCGATTTTATTAGATTTAATGAGATTAAGATTACCTTTTTGGAAAACAAAATCTATATTCTTCATTATCAGTTTTTCATTGAACTGGTTTGTTAATTCAATATCAACTCTAATGGCTTTTATATCAACATTATTGTAATTATAGTACCATGTTGATATATTTATTCCCTCTCTATTGCCAGAAAGAATAACCTTAACAGGTCTAGGAACAACACTATTATAGTAATTACTTACAAACAATTCATTGCTTATTCCATGTTCTTCACGCACTTTACGAGACAATTTGACAGCAGTTCCATGAGCAACTGCACCTACCGCATTATTTGCAAATTGCGAATAACTAAAGCCCACTCCTATTATCGCATCAGCCTTTTTAGCCAAAGCATTAGACTTAAGTCTTTCCATTGCAGTTTCGTTAACTTGTTCTAATTTAAATGTAAGCTTTTCGCTCTCTACATCCGACATTTCTGTAACACCAGCTGCAATTCCTTTAAAAAAATTAGAACCAATAACTGTTTGTCCATTAACAATTCCTAAGTATTCTGTCACTTCATAGCCTTCAAAGCCGGAACCAGATGTCATCATTATCTCTTTCATAACAACCCTCCAAAAACTATTATTTATACACGAATCACTTTTGATATGTTATTTAAGTATAACACAAAATAGTGCACAAATAAAGATTAATTTGTGCATTATTGTATATTTTTATTTCATTTTTTGTGAATTGTGCTAAATAGTCAATGGCGAATTATTTTTGTACTTATAGAAATAGTACTCAAGACTAAAATATGTCTGCTCATCACTCTCCCCAACCAAAGTCCAGTTGTCCATTTCATCTATATTAGGAAAATATGTATCTGCTTCATAATTATAATCTATCTTAGTAACATAAGCATACTCGCAGTATGGAAGCAACATTTCATAAATCTTGCCACCTCCAACAACAAATATCTCTTTATCACTATACTCCTTAAGTTTTTCAAAGAGTTCCTCCTTTGAGTGAACTACTATTCCATCTTTTACAGCAAAATTTTCATTTTGCGTCATAATAATGTTGTCTCTTTTAGGAAGAGGTAAACCATTAGGAAAACCCTCTAAAGTTTTTCTTCCTAATACTATTACATTATCAGTTGTCATTTTTCTAAAAAATTTCATATCTTCAGGAATTGAAACTAATAAATTACCTTTATTTCCAATAGCCCAATTATTATCTACAGCAACAATAAGATTCATATATATCCTCCAAATATTTTATTATATTATACAGCAATAGGTATGTTTTTAATCTGTGGTCCAGTTACATAATTCTCAATTTCAAAATCATCCACTGTAAACTCATAAAAATTTTTAATATCCTTATTCATCTTAAATATAGGCGCAGGATGAGTTTCTCTAGTAATTAATTCTTTCACAATTGGAATATGTCTATCATATATATGGGCATCTGCAATAACATGAACTAGTTCTCCCGCTTCAAATCCGCAAACCTGAGCAAGCATATGAACCAATACAGCATACTGAACAACATTCCAGTTATTTGCTGCTAAAACATCTTGGGATCTCTGGTTCAAAATCGCATTAAGTTTATTGCCTGTCACATTAAATGTAACACTGTAGGCACAAGGATATAAATTCATTTCAGAAAGGTCCTGATGAACATATATATTAGTCATAATTCTTCTGCTATATGGATTATTCTTCAAATCATAAATCACTCTATCAACCTGATCCATCATACCTTCTTTATATTGATGTTTTACACCAAGCTGATATCCATAAGCCTTGCCAATAGAACCATCTTCATCAGCCCATGCATCCCATATATGACTTTTTAAATCATGAACATTATTAGACTTTTTCTGCCATATCCACAGCAATTCATCTATAGCTGACTTAACATAGGTTTTTCTAAGTGTAATTGCAGGAAACTCTTTCGATAAATCATATCTATTAACAACGCCAAATCGTTTTAATGTATATGCGTAGCTTCCATCTTCCCACTTTGGTCTTACCTTTTCCCCTTCGGTACTATATCCCTCATTTATTATTTCATTACACATTTTAATAAAAATATCATCTGCTTTACTCATTTTTACCCTCTTTTCGTAAAATATGTATTTTGTTATGTATATAAGTGACTAAATTTTTCTTCACTTCTTGTTTTTTTGTAATCCTGTGATAATATGGCATATCGGAGGTGATACCAATAAACAATTCACAAGCTTTTGGGCAACTACTAAAATCAGCCCGTTCTAAAATGAATCTAACCCAATCACAGGTTGCAAATCATCTATGCATATCAAGACAAGCCTATAGTAACTACGAACAAGGTCGTTGTTTACCTTCTCCGGATACACTTGCATATCTATCTATTTTTCTAGATACTAATCTATTTTATCCATTTTTGTTATATGCACAAAACAATCCAGTAAAATCATCTTCCAAGAAAGGAATTAATCATTATGAACAACTCCGATTTTTCGAGTAAGTTAAAAAAAGCGCGCACTGCCAAAGGTCTTAGTCAATCACAGGTTTCAGAACAGCTATACCTTTCAAGATCCACCTATAATCACTTTGAATCTGGCATTCGCACTCCATCAACAGATACACTAATTCGTTTATCAGTTATATTCAATATTAACCCTCTAGAACTCTTAATACCACTGTTTCCAAGTGAAATAAAGGACTCAAACAAGGAATATGTAAATCAAATAACTGAATATGCAAAAGAAAATGCACCTAACAATATATTATCGAAGTTAAATAATCTAAATCACAGTGAGCAAGCCCTGGTAAATAATCTTATTGACACACTAATAACTGCACACACTGAAATCAGTTAAGCATACTCATCAATATTATTTCCAAGAAAAGCTTCTCTCTCAAAATTCTTTTGATTTCTAGAATATGGATTTTTCTCAGAATAACTTATTTTCGTACGAGTTGTTCCACCTTCCACATATGCTTTTCCACATTCTGGGCACACTCCCATCTTAAGTGTTACATTAGCGCTAATCAACTTAGCTCCTGGCTTGCTTCCTTTAGCTATTGCATTAGAAACATGTTCACGTTCATGTGAACTAACCCTAGCAAAAGACTGTTCAGGTTTAATATTACCTGGTGTCTTAAATGAAACATTAAGTTCATCTGAACCATCAACATATTTTCTGTTCTGGCAGGTCTTACATTCAGTTGATCCATTTACTTTAGACGAACTATCAACCGTATTATCGGTGTTAATAGGCGTTACTTTAGACACATTGGATATAGGAATTGTATAGTTATTACTCATTCCACCTATTTGCATAATAAGACCTCCTTCCAAAAACATACTTATTATTAATATTACAACATTTTTATTCTATTATCAACGAATATAATTTGCATTTTTATTTTATTATAATCCACTTGTTAAAATTATTTTAATCTACATATTAAATTTATTTTAATCTACATATTAAATTTATTTTAATCTACATGATAAATTTATTTTAATCTACATGATAAATTTACTATATACTATAATCTACATATAAATTTTATTATAATATATGCATTTTTCAATAATGCTATAGTTTTGTCTAATACGATCAACCCTTAACTTCTCTTCATTTATTCTCTTTTTCTTTTCTTCTTGCCTCTGCTTCATTTTTGCTAAATATACATCCACAGTAATCCTGTCTATACAAATTATATTCCTTTGATAATTCAATAGAACGGGCATATCCATTTTTCTTTTTAAAGTCGCTATATAAATAATTAATATTATACTTATTAGAAAGTTCCTTGCCAATTTCATTAATCCACTGTGCATTTTTATGCGGGCTTATGGATAAAGTGGTTGTGAACAAATCATAGTCATTCATAGAAGCATACAATGCAGTCTTATCCATTCGTTGCTTATAACACTTATAACATCTGCTACCTCTCTCGGGTTCTTCTTCTAATCCCTTTGACATTTCAAAAAATTTATCAGGCTCATAATCTCCGTCAATAACCTTAACATTTATAGCAAACGGAGCTTCTTTTACAAATCTAGTCAGTTCTTCAAATCGTTTTCTATATTCACTTTCTTCAGTAATATTAGGATTATAGAATAAAATTGTAATTTCATATTCTGAAGATAACGTTTCTAAAACATGTGAACTACATGGTGCGCAGCATGCATGGAGTAGCAATTTTAGTTGATTTTTCATAAACAGAATACCTCCAAGTGTTTTTTTCGTCATATTGTATATCATTTCTTGCTTTGAAATATACATAAATAAACATCTTTATAACTTTTGTACAATTGACTTTGTTTAATTTTTACAATATACTATTCTTAAAGAGAATTGGTTATATTATAGTATTTTGTTACAAATTTATCAACAATAATACTTTTAGTATTATCTTTATGGGGGTGAACATTATGACAGTAGCTCAAGCAATTAAGAAGTACAAATTAGAACCAGTAAACGAATACACTTCTCAAACCAAGGCCAAAGAATTAAATGTAGAAGCAGTTCTCTATATGAATGTTCAAAAGAACAAATACGCCTACATTGTTAAAGATGGGGCTCGTGGATATGTTCTTTACCAGGATGAGAAAAGTTTATCAACAAAATTATACAAAGGTCTCAAAATGACTCCTTTGCAACCATAGAAAAAAGCCTCATGCGTTGAGGCTTTTTTTATCTTCTATTATGTTTTTTCTTAATATTTCACTAACAACGATGCAGCCAGCACTTAAAACGCTCCACAATATGGAATATATCATGCATATCTGTCCACGATAGTTAAATCTAAGTTCTGAATAGTCCCACACATCAAGTCCAAACTTGATATTCACAATAACCCCTGTAATATATTCAAGTGCCGTAATAACACACGAGCCAATCATCATCACCATAATTACCTTTAGCATTATGGAATAATTCATTTTTCTAATACTCCACCACAGCTTATCTATAACAAAAAATGCCATACCGCCACATATAAACATAGATATATGAGAATATCCCCTAATAAGTATTTCCATAAAAAAATACATTACTGCACCAGTAAGCCAAATCACGAAAGAATCAAATAGTCTTTTTCTATATTTCATAAATCGAATCTCCATCCAGCACAAATCATTTTTAATATAGTATTCCAAAGACTATCTCTATATATTCAGCACAAATCATTTTAATACAAAAAATATTCCTTTCACAATTTAAAAAGTATTCCTTTCACAATTTAAAAAGTATTCCTTTCTCAATTTAAAAAGTATTCCTTTCTCAATTTAAAAAGTGCTCCTTGCATAATGCAAGAAGCACTGAAATATCATTAATGTTTCCAAGCCGAATATGATTCCATCTTATTCTTGTAAACTCTATTTATATAATCGATAACTTTATCATTAAGTTCTAGAATCGCAACCTTTTGTTTCTCATTCTCTGTATACACAAAGCCATAGCACATATCTTCTTTATCAGCGTTACCAGACACATACTTTGTAACAGTCCAGTCACGTTTAATTTGAAGATCATTCTTAAATTTATCACTTGTACAACAAGCTATTCTATCAACCTTACTTCCTTCAAAAGAAGCACATTTCTTTCTAGTTGATTTCTTGTATATCTTAGAAATCTCACAATCATCATTAACAAACAAGAACTCATATTCAACATCTACAGCCATACCTGTAACATATATCAGTCCTGCACCAAGCATCAATATAATAGTACCGATTAATGTACTAGAAAATAATGCGTATACACCAAAGGCTGTAATAAAATATGCAAAATACTTTGCCATAACAGCAAGCACACTTGCCTGTTTCTTAACAATATGTTCTATATATTTATCCTTATCCATGATATTCCTCCAGTTACAAATTATGTATATTATGACATAAATCCAAATATGTAAAACATGTTAAGTCACATAAATAGATCAATATTCGAAACCAAACATCAAATTACATATCTCTTAAAGATTCGTCAATTGCCTTAGCCGCTTTTTTACCAGCACCCATTGCAAGAATAACTGTAGCTGCACCAGTAACAACATCACCACCTGCATATACATTCTTACGAGTACTTTCGTTAGTCTCTTCATTTACAATAATTCCGCCCCACTTCTGAGTTTCAAGACCTTCTGTAGTCTGACGAATAAGTGGATTTGGAGACTGTCCAATTGCAATAACAACTGTCTCAACATCAATAATTGTATTAGAGCCTTCGATTGGTTGTGGTCTTCGTCTGCCTGAAGCATCCGGTTCACCAAGCTCCTGAGCAACAACTTCAATACCACTAACCCATCCATCATTACCATGAATCTTAACTGGATTATTAAGAAGTTTGAAGATAACCCCTTCTTCTTTAGCATGTTCAACTTCTTCTGCTCTAGCAGGAACCTCTTCTGCACCTCTTCTGTAAACAATATAAACTTCCTCTGCTCCAAGTCTTTTAGCAGTTCTTGCAGCATCCATAGCAACATTACCAGCACCAACAACAGCTACTCTCTTACCAACCTTAACTGGTGTTGGAACCTCGCCTTTCTTATAACCTTTCATAAGGTTAACTCTTGTAAGGAATTCATTAGCAGAGTATACACCGAGTAAGTTCTCACCTGGAATTCTAAGGAAATTAGGAAGTCCTGCTCCTGTTCCAAGAAATACTGCCTCAAATCCTCTCTCAAATAAATCATCAACAGTTAATGATCTACCAATAACAACATTTGTCTCTATCTTTACACCAAGATTAGTAATATTCTCTAACTCTTTAGCAACTAAATCCTTTGGTAATCTAAATTCAGGAATACCATAGCTAAGAACACCACCTGCTTTGTGAAGTGCTTCGAAAATTGTTACATCATAACCCTTCTTAGCTAATTCACCAGCACAAGTGATACCTGCAGGGCCAGAACCAACTACAGCAACACACTTACCATTTTTCTCAATGTTGCTCTCTGCCTTAGCACCATTTTTCATATGGTAATCAGCAACAAATCTCTCAAGTCTACCAATTGAAACTGGCTCACCCTTGATTCCTCTTACACACTTACCTTCACACTGATTCTCCTGTGGACAAACACGACCACAAATTGCTGGTAAAGCATTCTCACTTGTAATAATTTCATAAGCCTTCTCAAACTCACCAGCAGCTACCTGCTCAATAAATCCAGGAATTGGTACATTAACAGGACAACCTGTCATACATGGCTTATTCTTACAATTTATACATCTTGTTGCCTCTTCCATTGCCATCTCTGCAGTATATCCCATTGCAACTTCCTCAAAATTCTTATTACGTACGTCCGGCTCCTGCTGTGGCATTGGAACCTTTGTTAAACTCATATTAGGCATTTCCTTATTATCCTCCTATAAAATGTTGCGTTATATATACGCCATTCTAAAAGTCTATATACTAACTATTCAGAAATCTTCATCATACATTCATGTTCTTCTTCCTTGTAGAATGCCTGTCTATGCATACACTCATCAAAGTCAACAAGGAAACCATCAAAATCTGGACCATCAACACATGCAAACTTAGTTTCACCACCAACAGTTACACGGCATCCACCGCACATACCTGTTCCATCAATCATAATTGGATTAAGTGAAACAGTTGTTGGTAAATCATACTTCTTAGTAACTCCAACTGTAAACTTCATCATAATAAGTGGTCCAATTGCAATTGCGTGATCAAACTTCTCGCCTGATGTAAGAAGTTCCTCTAACTTCTTAGTTACGAGACCTTGTTCGCCAAGAGAACCATCATCTGTCATAATATATACATTCTTACAGAACTTAGCAAACTTCTCTGCTAAGATAACAAACTCTGCTGAACGTCCACCAATAATTACACTAACCTCTACACCCTGCTCTGAAAGCTTCTTAAGCTGTGGATAAAGTGGAGCTGCTCCAACACCACCTGCGATACCAATAACACTGTTCCATTTTTTGAAAGGTGCTGGCTGTCCTAAAGGACCAACAAAATCGCAGAAAGAATCTCCTTCCTCGAGCTTAGCCATAAGCTTAGTAGAATATCCTACAACCTGGAAAATGATAGTTACAGAATTCTTTTCTCTATCAAAATCAGCTATAGTAAGAGGTATTCTTTCTCCCTCTTCATCAACTCTAACAATAACAAACTGTCCTGCTTCACAACGTGCTGCTACATATGGTGCTTCAACCTCCATCATAATAACAGCCTGATTCAAGACTTCTTTTTTCAAAATCTTATACACGAGATTATCCCCCATTCAAAAAATATGGTTTTGCATGCGCAAATCAATTAATTATATCACATATTCTGAAAATATAAAGTTCTTTCTTATATTTTATAATAATTTATCTTATATTTTGTAATAATTTATATAATTATTTCCCTAAATCATAGGTTTCATACTTTAAAATCTTGCGTAATTCATCCGAAATCCACGAATTTACGACACCCAATATCAAAGCTTCCCATCATAAAACATTCTTGCAGAAAAATCGTAAGCTGCTTCTTTGTATTATATTAGCTTCGCCGCTTCTTTCATATCTGTAAAAAAAAGAATCAAATTATCTCAAATTACAGCCTGAACAACCATTACATTTTCTTTCAGTAACATCATAGTTTTGTCTATAATCAAAGTTATCAACTGTTTCCAATAAACAAATAGCTTGAGAGCTTATACCTAATCCCTCGCCAGTAAAACCCAAGCCTTCTTCAGTGGTTGCTTTAATATTTACCTGGGAAATATCTATACCTAATCTACTAGATATATTTTCTCTCATACTCATAATATGAGGAAGCATCTTTGGCTTTTGAGCAATAATTGTTGCATCTATATTACCAATCAAATAATTTTCCTTATCTAGCAATTTTCCAACCTTTTCAAGTAATACTAAGCTGTCTGCCCCCTTATATTCTTCATCAGTATCAGGAAAATGTTTTCCTATATCACCTAGCGCTGCAGCACCTAGCAATGCGTCCATTATAGCATGTACTAAGACATCTGCATCTGAATGTCCAAGTAGTCCTTTTTCGTAAGGAATATCAACACCACCTATTATTAGCTTTCTTCCTTCAACTAATTTATGAACATCATATCCCATACCAACTCTCATAATCATCCTCCTTAATTCCCTAATTAATTACTTAATTGCTTATTATCTAATTCTTCAATTGTTATAGTATATTCTCCGTTAGTTAATGCATAATCACGCTTCGACAATATCCTTTCACAATAATCCTTTACTGAATTAAGTTTAGTTTTGAACGCTACTCCTCCGCCAAACAAGGTGGTACTGTGAACATCTGAGCCTGCAGTCATTGGAAACGAATATTTCTTTCCATACTTAATTGCCAACGTATCAAAGTTAGGATTATTATGGCTTTTACTAAGCTTATTTGAATGAGTAGCATTTATAGCTTCTACACCATCAACATATTCAGGAAACAGTCTTACTTCTGGAATATAATCCTCTTCCCTATACGGATGAGCATGAATAACCATTCCTCCTGCTTCATGTATTAATCTATATTGTTCCTCAACTGAAGCATCTTTAATCTCCTTATGTGATACAAGCCATTTTTCATCTACACCGTAAATCAAAAACTCTGTGCCATTATAGCCTGCTTCATATCCAAAAAATACATCAAAATTATTTTCATCTCCCCATGCTTTAGCCAAACGATAGCCCTCACAAAACTGATGTACCCATTCCTTCCATTCAAGATTAGGATTTATACAATTATTTCCATACCAATTATGATCTGTAATAAATATACCAGCATATCCTTTTTCTTTAGCTGCTTTAGCCATCTCAACACCAGTATTACTTCCACAGGCACTGCTATTGCTCGTATGCATGTGTGTTTCATATAAATATTTATATTCAGTTAACATATTAGCCACCTCAGCTGTCTCAATTAGTCTTAACTAATAATACCACGTATTTCTTTCTTAATCTAGAAACAAGAAAGAGTTTCGCTTGCGAAACTCTCCGCCTGCGGCGGGTCGCAAAAGTGACATTTTCCTTTCCACCACAGTGCGATTCTCGCGGAACGTTTTTTACTCTATAGGATGAATTTTTCTATAGAGTAAAAAAAACGCCCTCAGCCTGCCAAAACAGGATGAAAGCGTGAACTATCATAACCACCTATTCTGCTGTACATTAGTTTAACTAAGATACATGACCTATATAACGGTAGGAACCGGCGAAA
>JAQYAV010000053.1 GCA_029338675.1 Lachnospiraceae bacterium | reverse complement strand
AGATCCTATCTACTGTTTTGTGTTTCCATTCTTGGAATAGGATTTTTCTAAATCCTTGAAAATCTCTTAAAGAATTTTCAGGGTTGTCATGTTATTAATATGTCAAAGTTCATTATTCGTTGTCATTAGCGACAACTCATTCATAATATCAAAAAGCTGTTTGTTTGTCAACAACTTTTTTATTTATTTTTACTGCCGTTTCTTAATCAATCTCTGTTTTTCGCGACAGCTATTAGAATATATCATAGCCAACTATGTATGTCAACCTGATTTTAAAGAATTTAATTGATTTTTTATATCTGAAACAAAAAGTTTATTTACTTCTTAAAAGGAGCAATGTTTTTTTCACAGAAATATTTTTTTATTTAATTACAATTTAATATAGTTAAAATCATAATAAAAGAGTTCCACAATGTACAGTTGCCTTCTAATCCAAACTACATATTACAGAACTCTTATATTTATATAATTTCATAATTCATTCTTTAACCAATGATTTTAGACATTAGTCATTTATATCAATGGTTTTAGATATCTGACATTTATATCAATGGTTTTAGACATCTGACATTTACATCAATGGTTTTATACATTAGTCATTTACATCAATAGTTTTAGACATTAGTCATTTACATCAATGGTTTTAGACACCTGCCATTTATATCAATGATTTTAGGCGTTAGTCATTTATATCAATACTAGTGCTTCTACCAAGGAAGCAACAGGAATTATCTTTATGCCTAATTTTTCCATTTCTTTATCATAATTAGACTTTGGTACTACGCATGTCCCAAATCCCATCTTTGCTGCTTCTTTAACACGTTGCATTATATTTGAAACTCCTCTTATTTCGCCTGCAAGACCAATTTCACCTATTATCATCGCATCAGAAGGTACTGCTTTATTTTTCATACTTGAGGCAATGGCAAATGCAATGCCTAAATCTATCGCAGGATCGTTAATCTTCATTCCTCCTGCAATATTTACATATGCATCATATCCCCACAAATTCATTCCTACTCGTTTTTCCATTACTGCCATTATCAAATTCACTCTGTTATAATCCACACCAACGGAAGTTCTTCTAGGCATATTGAAATTGGTTTGGCAAACTAGAGCTTGTAACTCTACTAATATTGTACGTGTCCCTTCAATAGATGATACCACTACTGAACCAGATACATTTTGAGGTCTGCCATTTAGCATAAGCGAAGAAGGATTTTCAATTTCTGTTAAACCTGTTTGCGTCATTGTGAATACACCGATTTCATTTGTTGAGCCAAATCTATTTTTAACACCACGTAGTATTCTGAATCCATTATTTCTATCGCCTTCAAAATATAATACAGTATCTACCATATGTTCTAGTGTTCTCGGTCCCGCAACTGTTCCTTCTTTTGTAACATGTCCAACAATAAATATAGCTATACCATTTTGTTTTGCTAATTGCATCAATCTTGCAGTCACTTCTCTTACCTGTGTAACTGTTCCTGGCGCAGAACCAATCTCATCAACTAATATCGTCTGAATAGAATCAATTACAACAACACTCGCATTGCTCTTTTGTATTCCTGAAGATATATTATCCATATCATTATCACAGAGCAATAACATGTCTTTTTCAAACTTGCCTAATCGTTCTGCCCTCATTTTTATTTGCGATGCCGATTCCTCTCCAGACACGTATAATACATTTTCTCCTAAATGTACTAAATTTCTGCACATTTGAAGCAGAATAGTTGATTTACCTATACCTGGATCTCCACCGACTAATACCAACGAGCCCTTTACTATTCCACCGCCTAATACTCTATCTAGTTCATCTATTTTTGTTTTTATTCGGCTTTCATCTGCTGTAGTTACCTGTAAAATACCAGTAGGTGCCACAGATTCTTTCTTATGGGAAGAATTCACCTTGGCACCTACTTTAATCTTTTCTTCTACAAATGTATTCCAGGCACGACATCCTGGACACTGCCCTAACCACTTAACAGATTCATAGCCACATTCTTTACAGAAAAATACTTGTTTTTCTTTTGCCACTATAAATCTCCTTTTAAGTTAATTACATCTTTTCAATATAAACGTCTACAAGTTTACCCGGCTCTAACTCTACACTTATATTGAGCTTACCGCCAAGATTAGTTTTCATCTTGCCAACATATACTTTATCAACATGAATCTTATATTCTTTCTCAGCTTCAAATTCTAGTGTTATCTGAGAATCCTCTGTTCCTTCAACGACAAAATTAGTTGCTTTATCTGTCGCTCTGAAATCATGCACAACTGTTCCTGGTACAGATTCGTAAACAAACATACCATTCTTCTCAAGCTTAGTAATCTCTTTAAATGTCTTTATCTTATATACATCTCCATTATAAGTAAATCCATCCTTCTTTGTTTTTGAATCCAACATAAAATTGCCGAAGCTAAGTGATCCTGTGGCTTCTTCTCGAATTAACTCATCAATTACTGCCATTCCCTTTTCCTCCATAAGTATTCTATCGAATTATAGTCCCGAACCATTCGATTTTAGTAATATAATTATACATTATCCGACTGTTTTTTTCTATATAATTTACAGATAATTTTTCTATTTTACTTTGAATTTTACTTTTTGTTCTTCAACAACTATTCCAACCCTGTCGCCACGTTTAATTTTGCCTTGAAGTATTTCTTCTGCCAATAGATCCTCAACATTTGTTTGAATAGCTCGCTTAAGTGGACGAGCACCATACTTTTTGTCATAACCCTTTTCAAATATATAATTCTTAAGATTATCTCCATAAGTAAGTGTTATATTCATCTGTTTTTTTACTCTGTCTTTCAATTCCTTCAACATTAAGGCACTTATATCCTTAACATCTTCTTTAGATAATGATTTAAATACAATTATATCATCTATTCTGTTAAGGAATTCAGGTTTGAACATACGTTTTACCTCTTCCATAACATTATTTTTCATATAATCATGATTTTTCTGTTCATCACTTTCACCTGAAAATCCAAGCTTCTTTGGTTCAATTATTCTCTGTGCACCTGCATTACTTGTCATAATAATAATTGTATTTTTAAAATCTACTTTTCTTCCTTGTGAATCAGTAATATGTCCATCATCTAAAACCTGAAGAAGTACATTAAAAACATCAGGATGTGCTTTTTCAATTTCATCAAATAATATAACAGAATATGGGTTCTTTCGAACGCGCTCGCTTAATTGCCCACCTTCTTCAAATCCAACGTATCCTGGCGGAGAACCAATCATCTTTGAAACACTATGTTTTTCCATATATTCCGACATATCTACTCGTATTATGCTATTTTCATTTCCAAAAACAACCTCTGATAATGCTTTTGAAAGTTCTGTCTTACCTACACCGGTTGGACCCAAAAACAAAAACGATCCAATTGGACGTTTAGGATCCTTTAATCCAACACGCCCTCTTCTAATAGCCTTAGAAACTGCATCAACAGCTTCTGACTGGCCTATTACTCTTTTATGAAGCAATTCCTCTAGCTTCATAAGTCTTGCAGATTCAGCTTCATTTATTTTGTTTACTGGAACCTTTGTCCAAATTGATACAACACCAGCTACATCATCGTCATTTATAGATAATGTATCTGTTTCTTTTTCTATAATTTGTTTTTTATATTTTTCAATCTTTTTCTCAAGTTTTTTTATTTCTGCTCTAATTTCTGACGCTTTCTCTATGTCACCATCTACAATTGCCTCTTCAAAATCGGTATTAAGCATAGCTATTTCATCTTCATACTTAAGCATCTGCTTACTATTTGTAAAAAGACCTAATTTTTTACGTGAAGAAGCCTCATCAATTAAATCAATTGCCTTGTCAGGTAAAAATCTGTCGTTAATATATCTTATTGCATATTCAACAGCTGCATTAATTGCTTCATCAGTAATTTTCACTCCATGGTGTTGTTCATATTTCGAACGCAGACCACATAATATATCTATAGCAGCTTCCTTTGTAGGTTCCTCTACATATACTGGCTGAAATCTTCTCTCAAGTGCTGAATCCTTTTCTACATACTTTCGATATTCAGTTCTTGTAGTGGCACCTATCATTTGAACTTCGCCACGTGATAACGCAGGTTTAAGTATATTTGAAGCATCTATGGCGCCTTCTGCTCCACCTGCTCCAATAATAGTATGAAGCTCATCTACAAAAAGAATAATGTTTCCTGCTGCTTTTACTTCAGCTATTACTTTCTTAATTCTGTCTTCAAATTCACCTCTATATTTTGAGCCTGCAACCATTGCAGATAAATCCAAGCTTAATATTCTTTTGTCAGCAAGAATTTCAGGCACATTTCCAGAAGCAATTTGTTGAGCTAAACCTTCAACAACAGCTGTTTTACCAACTCCTGGCTCACCAATTAAACATGGATTGTTTTTCATACGTCTACATAATATCTGCATAACACGCTCTATTTCCATACTACGTCCAATAACAGGGTCCATAGTATCCTCACTTGCCATTGCAGTCAAATCTCTACTGTATTGTTCTAATGTTTGCAAATTATTCTTTTTCTTTGAAGCAGGAGCTTTCAACAATGAATACTCTTTCTTAGCTGTTACTCCATCTACTCCTTGCAATACTAATATATCAACGTATACTTTCTGCAAATTCACAGACATTGTATTCAATAACTTTACAGCCAACGAATCCCCACTCTTAATTATAGAAATAATAAAATGTTCTGTTCCAACCTTAGAACAGTTAAGTCTTTTTGCTTCCTTTTCACTTTGGTTAAGTAACGCAACTAATCTAACCGAAAAAGACTTTTCGTCTTTACACTTTGTTCTTGACTTATCAGCATATTTTTCAATGTATTCTTTAACTACTTTTTCTTCAGCACCATTCTCAGATAATATTTTCCAAGCAGTACCTTCTTTATATGTCATAAGCGAATATAGTAAATGTTCTGTTCCAACAAAGCTATTTTTTACATCATTTGCAATATTAATAGCCTGCTCTATTACAGCTTTCGCTTGATTAGTATAATCTATCTTCATTTCTTACCTCCATTTTGAATGTCACCAAATTCCCTATACATATCTTCTACAATCTGATGCATCTCTTCAAGGCTTATATCTTTACAAATTGCCTCTGCAACCATCATTCGAATATCCACATTCATCGTCTCTAAGTGTTTTGTTCTACTCTCTAAGGAGATACTGACAACAGCACCTTTTCTTCTGTCTAATTTGAGATATCCGTCATTTCTTAATATTGAATATGCCTTATTGACAGTGTGCATATTCACGCCTAGTTCTTCAGCTAATTGTCTAACAGAGGGCAGAGATTCACCATTTTTAATTTTTTCTTGAGCAATTCCAACTACAATTTGATTACGTAATTGCATATATATGGCTTCATCGCTATTAAAATCTATTTTAATTATCATATTAAGCCTTCCTTCTCATAATGATAAATCTCCAAAATATAGTTAGTTCTACTGTTCGTCAATAGCCTTTCCTATATCATTTCTCATGTATTTATTATCAAAATCTATCCATTTTGTAGCTTCATAAGCATTAGCTCTTGCTTCAAATAAATCTTTACCTTTTGCTGTAACACCAAGTACTCTTCCACCATTTGTAACAACACCTTTTTCAGTTGCCTTTGTTCCAGCATGGAATACATATCTATCTTCTTTATCTTTAAAGTTCTCCAAGCCCGAAATCAAAAGTCCTTTCTCATAATGTTCTGGATAGCCATCTGAAGCTAATACTACACATACTGCAGCCTTATCCTCAAACTGAAGATCAATTTCATCCAATTTGCCATCAATGCAAGCTTCCATTACATCTATTATATCATTTTTCATTCTAGGTAATACAACCTGAGCTTCTGGGTCACCAAATCTTGCATTATATTCTAATACTCTTGGTCCATCAGGAGTTAACATTAGTCCACAGAAAAGAATTCCTACAAAATCTCTTCCTTCCTTCTTCATAGCATCCATTGTTGCCTGATATACATATTTTTTACAGAATTCATCTACTTCATCAGTATAAAATGGTGATGGAGAGAATGTTCCCATTCCACCAGTGTTAAGTCCCTGGTCTCCATCCTTTGCACGCTTGTGATCCTGTGCCGATGCCATCGGCTTAATATGTGTACCATCACAGAAACAAAGTACAGATACTTCTCTTCCTGTCATAAACTCCTCAATTACGATTCTATCACCAGCTGTTCCAAACTGTTTGTCAAGCATAAGAGTCTTTACACCCTCTTTTGCTTCCTCGAGATTATTGCAAATTAATACACCTTTACCAAGAGCCAAGCCATCTGCCTTAAGAACTATTGGCATTTTAGCTGTTTCAAGGTATTCAAGTGCCTTGTCTGCATTATCGAATGTTTCGTATGCTGCAGATGGGATGTTATATTTTTTCATTAAGTCCTTAGAAAATGCCTTTGAGCCCTCGATTATTGCTGCATTTTTGGCAGGTCCAAATACTCTTAATCCTGCATTGGTAAACGCATCTGCAACTCCAGCAACCAGAGGATCATCTGGTCCAATAATCGTTAAATCTATTTCTTTTTCTTTTGCAAATGCTACTAGTTTATCTGCGTCCATAACTGATATATCAACACACTCAGCAATCTCGGCAATACCTGCATTACCTGGTGCTGCGTATAACTTTGTTACCCTACTACTTTCACTACATTTCCATGCTATAGCGTGCTCTCTTCCGCCGCCACCTACTATTAATACTTTCATATTAACTCCTTTCATCTAACCAAAAATTCAATGTAAATTCAAAAAGCCGGTACCCTCCACCTTACATAGAAAATACCAGCTTGTTTCTATCATATCATATAACCACTAAGTATTATTTATTAGCAATCATATTAATAGCAGCTGGAAGAATCTTCCACTCAGCCTCTTCCATTACTCTTTGCTGAAGTATCTTTGGAGTATCTCCTTCCTTTACCTCCACTGCCTTTTGCATAATTATCGGACCTGTATCAGTACCTTTATCTACATAGTGAACAGTTGCACCTGTAATCTTCACACCTCTTTCAAGTGCTGCTTCATGTACTTTCAAGCCATAATATCCAGTCCCACAAAATGATGGTATCAAGGATGGATGAATATTAATAATCTTATTCTCATACTGTTCAATCATCTTCTCGGGAATAACAACTAAAAATCCTGCCAATACAATCAAATCTGGATTGTAACTATTTATAGTTTCTAGCAATGCATCATTAAACGTTGCTCTATTCTCGTAATCTTTAGGTGATACTACCTTCGCATCAATTCCTGCATTAGCAGCACGCTCTAATGCGTACACTCCATAATTATTACTAATAACAGCAGAAATCTTTGTATTAGTAATAGTTCCATTCGCTATTGCGTCAATTATTGCCTGAAGATTTGTTCCACCACCAGACACTAATGCAACAACATTTAGCATAACTCTACTCCCTTCTCACCAGCCTTTGTTTCACCAATGATAAATGCCTTATCTCCTGCAGTTTGTATTGCCTTGATTGCATTATTAGCATCATCCATATTATCAAAAGCAAGAACCATACCAAGTCCCATGTTGTATGTATTGTACATCATCTGCTCATCGATATCACCCTTCTTAGCCATAAGTTTGAAGATTGGTGGTACTTCGTAAGAATCCTTCTTAACAACTGCAGTTATTCCATCTGGAAGCATACGTGGAATATTCTCGTAGAAACCACCACCTGTAATATGGCTACATCCTTTAATTGTAATTCCAGCATCCTTAACCGCACGAAGAGCCTTAACATAGATTCTTGTTGGCTCAATAAGTGCCTCTCCAAGAGTTTTACCTAATTCATCATAATATGTATCTAATGATTCCTTTGTCATCTCAAATACTTTTCTTACAAGCGAGAAACCATTACTATGAACACCTGATGATGCAATACCAACAAGGATGTCTCCTGGCTTAATGTTCTCGCCAGTAATAAGTTCCTTCTTCTCACATACACCTACTGCAAATCCACCAATATCATACTCATCCTCTGGCATCAAACCCGGATGCTCTGCAGTTTCTCCACCAATTAAAGCAGCTCCCGACTGTAAACAACCTTCAGCAACCCCACCTACGATAGTTGCAATCTTCTCAGGATAGTTCTTTCCACATGCTATATAATCAAGGAAGAAAAGAGGTTCTCCACCTGCACATGCAATATCATTTACACACATTGCAACAGCGTCAATTCCTATAGTGTCATGCTTGTCCATAATAAATGCAAGCTTAACCTTTGTACCACATCCGTCTGTTCCTGATAAGAGAACTGGCTCTTCCATCTCTTTGATCTTTCCTAAAGAAAATGCGCCAGAAAATCCACCAAGACCACCAAGAACTTCCTCTCTCATAGTCTTCTTAACAGACGCCTTCATAAGCTCTACTGACTTATATCCAGCTTCGATATCAACACCGGCATTCTTGTAATCCATAAAATTTTCCTCCTAAAAATACATAAATCAAAATATTTTTCATGTTTATTATAGTGGATATAGAACAGTTTGTAAACCTACAAATGTCCACTCAAAGCTATATCTACATATCTCACAAATTGTTTTACTTTTATCTACTTTTTATCGCTATTATTACATGTTTTATTGAAAAGTAGCCTTGTAAATCTCCTTTGTTACCTTGACTTTATTAAAAAGTAGCCTTGTAAATTTCCTTTGTTACCTTGACTTTATTAAAAAGTAGCCTTGTAAATTTCCTTTGTTACCTCGGCTTTATTCATTGTATATAAATGAATACCTGCAACATGATTAGCTTTTAAATCATTAATCTGATTAACTGCATATTCTATTCCTGCTTTTTTCATATCATCAGTATTATCTGCATATTTTGCAATAAGCGTGCTTAATTCATTCGGTACAGATGAACCAGATAATGAGACGCTTGTTCCTAATTGATTAACCGCTGTAATAGGCATAATTCCCGCATGAACCGGAATACTTATATCGTTCTTTGCTAATTGTTCCATAAAGTTATAATATACTGCATTATCAAAAAACATCTGCGTTATCAAACAATCAACGCCTTGGTCAATCTTATATTTAAGAAATTCAATATCATTTTTTTGATTGGCTGATTCAGGATGGATCTCCGGATAACAAGCTGCAGCAACAAACATGTCTCCTGTGTTTTTAATCTTTGGAATAATGTCAGACGCATATTTAAAATGTCTATTTGAAAACTCTTCATCAGTCATCGCCCTTGGCTTGTCACCTCTTAAAGCCAATACATTATAAACTCCTTTTTTCTTTAGTTCATTAATAAAGGCATCCAAACCATCATCATCTAATCCTACAGCTGTAATATGCGCTAACGCCTCAACATCACACACATTTTGAATATATGCAGCTAGAGTAGAAGTCTTTTTACTATTACTTCCGCCTGCACCATATGTAACACTAATAAAGTCAGGATTTAATTCTTTTATCTGATCTAAAGTCTTATATATCTCATATATATCATCATTTCTTTTTGGAGGGAAAATTTCAAAGGATAGAAGTGTTTTCTCACCATACTTTTCATTTATCATAAGTAATAGTCTCCTATAAATTTTTATTATTTTCTAACCAAACCTATTGTACTACTTTTTTCTTTTATTTTCTTCGTCTTGAAGATTATACATGCTTTCATACATATCTGGCATTATTTTCTTAAGACTAACAGGCTTAAACTGATTATCAACAAAACAATGAACCGATAACGCAGTATGCTTCAATCTTTTCATGTTCTCATCATATATTTCATAAGAAAAGTAAAATTTAAATGTTTCTACCTTAGATATTCTAGTTATTATCTTGATTTTGTCTCCAAACTGAAGACTTTCTTTAAATGAACTTTTAAGTTCTAATACAGGAATCATTAATCCATTATCTTCAAAATAGGAGTATGGCACACCACCTTGTTGCATATAATATATTCTTGCTTCTTCAAGGAATCTTGCGTAGTTCGAGTGATGTACTATGCCCATTTTATCTGTTTCATAATAATTTATTGTTCTTTCGTAAATTCGTTCATTGTTGTTACTCATATCAACCTCCACCGAAATATTCTAAGATAAAATCCATTGATGCTCATCACGTGAATAGTATGAGAGCAGTTGTATATTCTTCCCAAATCACTATTCTCATGTTATAAGTTATATTTCAGTAATATCATTAAATGCACTATCCTGAGGATTATTCTGAAGTTGTTCAGGCTCCACACCATTACTCATATCACTAAAATCTTCTTCGAAATCACCGGCAAAATTCTCTTCAAACACATTCTCATTACTTGTTACCACTTTTGATTCTTCATCACTATAAACTCTTCTCGCAAAGGAATTCTCATCTTGATCAAATTCAATCTCCATCTGATAACTGCCACTTTTTTCCATTTCCTTTGCTTTTGCTCTTTCATTGTATAGTTCATATGATAACAAGCTTCCCAAATCCATTATCTGAGCATATCGTTCTTCATTAGATAATTCTTTCAAGCTCATCATTAATTCAGCCTTATTATCCGCTATTATCTTAGCCTTCTCTTCAAGTGTCTGAATCATTCTTCCATACTGATTATTAATTAACTCATAGGCCTGAGCAACTACGTCATTAACTTCTGTAAGCATCTCATCTGTATAAATTAGCGAAGCCGCATAAATGTCTCCTGCTGTTCTTAATGCTTCCTTTTCGTCTTCATTAAGGGCATTGATGCTTACCCTTGAGCCTTTTGATGTCATTCTTTTGGTTACTCTGATTCTGCTGGCAGTTTGTTCAGCTTCATAAATAATTTCTTCTGCTTCTTTCTTTGCATCCGTAATAATCTTGCCTCGTCTATCATTAACTTCTCGATATATTTTTTGCTCACCCTTCACAATATTATCTAGTTCAGCTAGCAAAGAAATTGCCTCATCCTTATTCACAACGACTTTACCTGTTGCAAGCGGCATACTCTGTCCATTCTCAATCATGTCTATCAACTTATCTATTATCTGTTCTGTTCTTTCCTTTTCCATATCCATTATACCTTTCATAAACATTAAAACTCTATAGTTATAATACAAAAAAATCATTTTTTCTGCTGAATACATTTTTCATAAACTATATAATTCTATCTCTAATCTATATTACTATTTTTATAAAATATAATATCCTTTTTCAACTTCCCAAATATTTTTATATAATATACTATTCTATTTTAATCTGCACAAATACTTTTATAAATTATCTCATAAGTATAAAAATTTAAAGTGTTCTTGGTTGTTTACTTATAATGCAACCTATGTTGTATCTCAAAACCCATACACGTTATGATACATAATTTTCATTTGTTTATCAAGAAAAACAGGTATACAAATTGGATTAAGCTCGTATACATTTTGGATTAAACAGGTATACACTTTGTATTAAACTTTATGGATGCAGTCTTGTTCTTCAAAAAACGATATACAAACATAAAACAAGCCCAATGTCACAAATGACATCGGGCCAAATATATTTATTTGAATGTCAGTAATACTTCCGTTTCTTTTCTTGGAGTTGGATCTGGGGCAAATGCTGGTACACCAAATGGAACTACTGCAGCAACTGACATTCCTTCTGGAATTCCAACTACATTTTTAATTGCTTCCTCATCAAAAATACCTAAAATGACTGTTCCTATACCCTTTTCATGAGCTGCAAGACAAAATGTCTGTGTTGCAATTCCTGCATCAAACATTTCCCACTTATCCTCTTTGCTTGTTGAATAAGAACCATCTCTTTCAAATCCACAAATATTATTTTTCTGTAATATAAGCATAACATTGTTGCATCTGCTGAGTGTCTTTTGATTGTATTCGAAATTAAGCACACAATCTGAAGCAAGCTTATCAATAATTGACTTATCCTGTATTGCCATATATCTTACTGTCTGAGTATTCTTCCATGAAGGAGCCATTTTAGCAATATCAATTATCTCAGTGATAAGTTCCTTTGAAATAATCTCATCAGTAAATTTTCTTACACTTCTTCTTGTCTTAATACATTCTATCGCTTCCATAATTTGCAAATCACCCTTTTGTATTGTTGTTGAGTCACAATCAATACAACCCTTTCTTAATAGTATGTTTTCGCGTATCGTTCTACCTAAATCGATGCATATAGTAATATAGAAGTATGTCGCCGAAACCATTATTACATATAAACTTAATCCTTATAGTTTTTTGTACATAACCATAATTATTATAGTTTTTCTTAATTAACAACATATTTTCATACACATGCACTTTCAATCTATATTATATCAAATCACACCCCAATAATACAACGAAATATCTCTTCAATAAGCAAAAATATATTTCAAAAATATATTTCTACAATAAGCAAATACAATACATTTTTTATGAATGCAACTTACATAATCTTTTTCTTAGCTGTTACTTATCTGTATCACTAATGGAATTGTTAGTATCCCTTTTAACTACACAACTGACACATCAACTATGTTACCTATTTAGCACAATCTTTTCATTACATATTTGTTGTAATAACAAAAACTCTCCTTGAAAGAAATAATAAAATATGATACTCTTATGCATGCGTAAGTTAGATAAGTGATTGCGGCTGTCTTTTGACAGGTGAGGAAAGTCCGGGCTTCATAGGGCAGGATGCCGGATAACGTCCGGTGGAGGCGACTCCCAGGCTAGTGCAACAGAAATAAACCGCCGACATTCGTCGGTAAGGGTGGAAAGGCGAGGTAAGAGCTCACCGCTATTTTGGTAACAAGGTAGGCCATGTAAACCCCATCCGAAGCAAGGTCAAACGTAGAACTATGCAGTTGCCCGCTGCGTTCTTAGGTAGACCGCTTGAACCTTGTGGTAACACAAGGTCTAGATAGATAATCACTCTCGACATAACCCGGCTTATAGTCTGACTTACCATAATATACTATAAAAGCACTATAAAAAGAAATCAAAGAGTTTTTATTCTTTTATTTCTTTTTATAGTGCTTTTATTATCATAACTATTTAATTAACTTATAAAGCTTTTATTAGCTTCTAATCATTTTGTTAGCATAATTCTTTTATTACAACATAACTATATCATGATATTTTTCTAGAAATTCATTTAAATTATGCAAGCTTTCTTTCTAAAAGTAGTATCTACATTATAATTACTTGTTAAATAATTAAGTAAAGCCAAATAGTAGCATGTCTACCATTTGGCTTTGTTAATTACTTCAAGTTATATTTTCTCAACTTGCGCTCCACAGAAATAGATATCGTACCAGACTAAGAACATATATACTGTCCATATTTTTTTACTCATATCCTTCTTTCCTGCTTTATGCTTGTCTAGCATTTTAATTAGTTCATCTGTGTTAAAGAATTTATTTGCGCCCTCGCTATTAAAGGCAGCTTTTATTTTGTTATAGCAATCATCTTGTCTAATCCATTTTGCAATTGGTACAGGGAAGCCAAGTTTTTTCTTACTAGCAACCTCCTTTGGCAAATACTTATTTGCACATTGTCTAAATGCATATTTTGTTGTTTTGTTATTAATCTTGAATTCAGTAGGTATCTTTCTCGCAACTTCAAATAGTTCTTTATCAAGAAACGGCACTCTAGATTCTAGAGAATGTGCCATACTCATTTTATCTGCCTTAAGTAAGATATCACCAATAAGCCAGAAATTCATATCAATATACTGCATCTTAGTTACATCGTCATAATTAGCATTTTCAGCCTTGTCATAATAAGAGCCTGTAATTTTATTGATATATTTTCTTGGCATATCCTTTGGAAGTCGCATTACTTTAGCTACTTCTTTTTCATTAAATCTAAATGCATTTCCAACAAATCTATCTCTAAGTGGCGTACAGCCTCTTAAAATATAATTTTTTCCTTTAATATCCGGTGCAATTGTAGCTATTCCTTTCAATACCTGTTTAACAGGTTTAGGAATTTTATTGAAAGGCTTCAATGAAAATGGTTCGTGATATATATTATATCCACCGAAGAATTCATCTGCACCCTCTCCAGATAATACTACTTTAACCTGTTTTGCAGCTTCTTTATCAACAAAATAAAGTGCTACACATGAGGCATCTGCCAATGGCTCATCCATGTGATACTGAACACTTGGTAAAACCTTCCAATATTCCTCAGGAGTAATTGTTTTATCATAATTCTCAAGGTCTAGTTTTTTAGATAATTTCTTAGCATAATCAATTTCTGCATAGCCATCATTTTCAAAACCAACTGTAAAGGTTTTCTTACCACTAAATCTAGAAACTAAGTAACTAGAATCAACTCCACTAGATAATAACGATGCAACCTCAACATCGCTTATCATGTGGTAATCAACAGAATCCTTTGTTGCCTTATCTATTCTGTCAATCCACTCACCAATTGTAAGTCCCTCTTCTGGCTCAAAGGTTGGCTCAAAATATCTGTTTATCTCAAGCTTTCCGTCTTTAAAAATCATATAATGACCAGGCATCAGCTTAAATATTCCTTTGAAAAACGTTTCTGGTAAAACAGAATATTGAAATGTTAAATATGCCTGTAATGCCTCTAAATTAACTTCTTTTTCATATCCTGGATACTCTAAAATACTCTTTATCTCAGAGCCAAAAACAAGATGGTTATTTATTATTCCATAGTAAAATGGCTTGATACCAAAATGGTCTCTTGCCCCAAAGGCTATTTTTTTCTTTTTGTCCCAAATTACAAATGCAAACATACCTCTTAAATGATACACTAAATCAGTACCATATTCCTCATAACCATGAATTAGGCACTCTGTATCAGAATTATTTGCAAAAGTATAGCCTTTCTTTATCAAATCAGCCTTTATATCCTTGTAGTTATATATCTCCCCATTAAAAACTACAACAATATCTTCATTTGCATTTTTCATTGGCTGATGTCCATAATCCAAATCAATAATACTTAGTCTTCTGAAACCTAGTGCAATTCCATCATCAAAGTATTGTCCTTCTGAATCTGGTCCACGATGAATTATCTTATTCATCATGTTAGTTAGAATTTCTTTACTGTCATCACTTTGTTGTCCTGTAAAACCGCATATACCACACATATAATTCTCCTTGTTACTTATATTATTTTCAAGTCCTTACAAGAATATTTGATGCAGGATTTTCAGTAACTTTACCGACACGCCACCTTAAAATCACTGCATATTCTCTTTTGAGTTTAATTTACAACTTGCAAAGACTTAGTAAGGATTTTAGTCAGCTTGCTGACATATTCCTCTTATGAGTTATAAATCAAAACAGCCTCCACCAACAAACTCCCTAAGAATTGAATTTTTAGGAACATTTGTTACATCCAATCCCAAGAAATAATCAAGGAACTTAAGCAATCGCTTAGCTTCATAATACTCGTAGCTGTCCCTAGGCACCGCAAACAATAGCGGCTCAGCAAACTGTTTTATTACACTAAGCTCGTATATAAGTGCTGAATTAAACATTACATCAGCTTCCTCCTGGAATGGGAATATGTATTTTTCCTCACCCCTTCTAACTGATGGCCACATTGCAATTGTGTCCTTTGCATCATTTCCTCTTGTTCGTGCATCTCGAACAATTCGTCTGATAAGTCGACCATCTGTTGTTGGAATCCTGTTGTGTTCATCAACATTAATCTGTGTCAAAGCACTAATATATACTTTAAACTTGCTTTCATCTGGAAGCTTGCTTGTCATTAACGGATTCAGTGCATGAATACCTTCAGCAACTAAAACATCACCTTTATTTAATTTTAACTTTTTGCCTTTGTACTCTTTCTTTCCTAATGAAAAATTAAAGGTAGGCATTTCAATTTCTTCGCCTGCTAAAAGCTTAGTCATATCTGCATTGAACAAATCCAAATCCATTGCTTCAATACATTCGAAATCATAATTTCCATTTTCATCTTTTGGAGTTAATTCTCTATCAACAAAATAGTTATCTAACGCCAAAGGATAAGGTCTTAAACCATGAGCCCTTAACTGTACGCTAAGTCTATGTGAAAATGTTGTCTTTCCTGACGAGCTTGGTCCAGCAATAAGAACAATTTTCTTATTTCCCGCCATAATCATGTCAGCAATTTGGGCAATTTGTTTTTCCTGAAGTGCTTCCTGAACTAACATAAGCTCACGAATATCACCAGTAGTAATTGCTTCATTCAAATCTCCAACATTAGCCACGTCTAATGTTTTACTCCACTCATCAGATGTCTTAAGCACATTGAAAAGCTTCTCCTGTGGTTTTAGTTCTGATACCTTATTGTCTTTGTCTGGTGCCATAAGCACAAAACCAGTATTATATGGTATTATATCAAACACTTTCAAATATCCTGTTGACGGAACCATATACCCATAGAAATAATCCTCATATCCATCAAGATTATACAAGTTAACCTTAGATACTCTTCTATATTTGAAAAGCTTTTCTTTATCATGCATTCCTTGTGCAGCGAAACGTCTTATTGCTTCATCTGTACTAACAGATGACTTTGTTATTTTCCAATCCTTTGACACAATCTCAAGCATTCTTGCTTTTACATCTGACAAAAGCTTTTCTGAAACAGTTATTTCCTCTGACTGAAGCTTACAGAAATATCCATTTCCCATTGAATAAACCACATTAACGCTAAATTGTTTTTTTGAACCAATAACATCTCTAAACGCTTTAAGCATAAGTAGTGTAAGACTTCTCTTATATGTGCTAACACCCATAACAGAATCTTTTGTTACTAATTCTATTTCACAATTCCTATCTAAAATCACACCTAATTCACTTAATTTTTTATCAACAAATGCTAATAAATACTTATCATGTGCATTAGAAATATTCTCATCAATAAGCTGCTCAATTGTTATACCTTTGTTAACAAGATATTCCTTTCCCTCAAGGGTAATTTTGATTTGCTCCATAAAAACCCCTCCTTTTAATATGTTCAAAATGCTCTACATGTCATTTTCCCTCGTATTGTAATGATTAGATAATCTTATATGGCACTCCTGTGTCCAAAATATCCACTTCTATTTTATCACAATTATCTGTAAGATATTCCTTTATGTATTCCATAAATATTTTTTCAAGACCATGATGGGAAGCATCAATTATGGTTAAGCCCATTTCAACTGCATCTATTCCCGAATGATGACCTATATCTCCTGTAAGAAGACAATCCACTCTCTTTTCTAAAGCATATTCAATCTCGTCTTTTCCTGACCCTGGAGAAACTGCAACTTTCTTTATTATTTCATCATCTTTTCCAAATACCATTACATTATCTAATCCAAATTTATCCTTAACAAAACAAGCCAATTCACGTAAAGTCATAGCACTAGGCAATTCGCCAACACAACCTATACCTTCACCATCTTTTGTCTCCTCAAGGACACCATATGTATCAATATCTAATATGCCTGACACAATTCTTGCCATTCCACCAATTGTATCGAAATTAGTATGCATGGCATAACAACATATGCCATGCTCAATAAGTGAGATAATTTTGTCACCAAGAACACTCTCGTCATTAACTCTATTAATCTTTGAAAAAATCATTGGATGATGAGTTACTATCATATCGTAATGATTATTTATTGCATACGAACAAACCTCTTTAGTTGCATCTAACGCAAGCAAAATTCTCTTAATTTCCTTGCTTTTTCTTCCAACTAAAAGTCCCACATTATCCCATGCTTCGGCATATTCTGTTGGAGACTGTTTCTCTAATAATGCAATTATCTCTTCACACTTCATAATAATATCTCTCCATTATATTAAATTCTCGATTATATTAAATTCTTGATTGTATTAAATAAAATACTTATCAAGCACAGAACAAATCATTTGATTTTCTTGATTTAATTCTGTTATTCTTTCATTTTGCCCATCTTTTTTGTTATTAAGTCTAAAAATAATATCTTTATTCTTTTCAAGCTTATGATTTAAATACTGATGTAAAACTGTATTCTTTTCTTTTAACAAACAAGGACCAAATTTTATTTCTTCAACGCTTAGCTCTTTGACACTGTCAGATTTTGTTGCCTTAATTATTGTGTAGTATTTTCCTTCTTCTATAAGCATTTTTTCTTCACATATCATATATCCAATACTAAACAAATATTCTCTCACAAGGGGAATATCAGATTGTGGTTGTAGAATAAGCTCTATACCGTTATCTGTAAATTCACTTCCTCTTTTGAGAATATCAATAATCAAATGTCCACCCATACCTGCAATTATTGCACAGTCAACTTCAGAAACCCTTGCAGCTTCAAAGCCATTTGACTTTCTAACTTCTATGTATTCCTCGAAACCATACATTGCTATATTTTCTCTGGCGATATTAAGCGGGCCATCCTTAATGTCCATAGCTAAAACCTTATCAGCTTTCTTGCTCTGCAGTAAATATATTGATACAAAA
>JAQYAV010000052.1 GCA_029338675.1 Lachnospiraceae bacterium | reverse complement strand
AATAAATAGAGCCCTTTAGGGCTCGGTGAGTAAATGATGTTGCGGCTGGCGAACCTTTTCAATGAGTCTTTAGACTCCAGAGCCGGTAATAAGCCCTTATAGGGCTTGAACAAACCACCGGCTAAGCCGGTGGTTCTGATTATATAATCCAAATTATATACTACAAATTACATTATTAATTTTTTAACATAGAAAGCTGTATTCTCTTCTTTTCCATATCTACGCCAATAACTGTTACATCAACAATATCTCCAACAGCTACCACCTCAAGTGGATGTTTAATATATTTATCAGTCATCTTTGAAATATGAACAAGTCCATCCTGATGCACTCCTATGTCTACAAAAGCACCAAAATCAATAACATTACGAACTGTTCCCTTTAATTCCATTCCCTCTTTAAGATCCTTCATCTCCAATACATCATTTCGAAGAATAGGCTTAGGCATTTCTTCACGAGGGTCACGACCTGGTTTTTCAAGCTCCTTAACAATATCTACTAAAGTAGGTTCTCCAACACCAATCTTTTCAGCTATTTCAGAAGAATTCTTAATCTTCTTACTTATACCCTTAATTCCACCTGCTTTAATATCATCATTGGTAACCTCTAAAAGCTTCATTAGTGAACGAGCAGCCTCATAGCTCTCTGGATGCACACTTGTTGCATCAAGTATATCATCTCCTCCAACAATTCTAAGGAAACCTGCACACTGTTCAAAAGCCTTTGGTCCAAGCTTGGAAACCTTAAGAAGCTCTTTTCTTGTCTTAAATCTTCCATTTTCTTCTCTATAAGAAACTATATTCTTAGCAAGAGTTTTATTAATACCAGAAATATATTCAAGCAATGAAGCTGAGGCAGTATTAAGATCTACGCCAACACTGTTAACACAATCCTCTACTACTGCTGTAAGCGCATTATCAAGATTCTTCTGATTCATATCATGCTGATACTGACCAACACCAATTGATTTAGGTGAAATTTTTACTAATTCTGCCAAAGGATCTTGAATTCTTCTTGCAATTGAAGCAGCACTTCTTTGACCTACATCAAAATTAGGAAATTCTTCAGTTGCTAATTTACTAGCAGAATATACAGAAGCACCTGCTTCATTTACAATTACATATTTTACATCCTGCTTTATTTCTTTTAGTAATTCTACAATTACCATTTCAGATTCTCTACTTGCAGTACCATTGCCTAAAGAAATAAGTGAAATATTATACTTATCTATTAGTTTCTTTAATATAACCTTAGCTTCATCAACTTTATTCTGAGGTGCTGTTGGGTATATTACAACAGTATCAAGAACTTTACCAGTTGGATCAACTACAGCTAATTTACATCCAGTTCTAAATGCTGGATCCCATCCTAAAACTGTCTGTCCTGAAATAGGTGGCTGCATTAAAAGCTGATGCAAATTCTTTCCAAATACATTAATTGCACCTTCTTCTGCCATCTCAGTTAATTCATTTCTAATTTCACGTTCAATAGAAGGAGCGATTAATCTATCATAGCTATCTTCAATAGCCATGTGTATATACTTTGCGCTATCATGACTATCATTATTTATTATCTGCTTGCTAAGATAATTAATTATATCTTCTCTAGGAGCATTTATCTTGACAGATAATATTTTTTCATTTTCTCCTCTATTGATTGCCAAAATTCTATATCCTACAGCTTTTTTAATTGGTTCTTCGAATTCGTAGTACATCTCATATACACTTTTTTCTTCTTTATCTTTAGCTGCAGAAACAAGTAAGCCCTTATCCCTTGTGATTTCTCTAATTCTAGTACGATATTCTGCCTCATCTGCGTAATGTTCAGCTAATATATCCATTGCACCTGAAATAGCTTCTTCAGTGTTGGATACGCCTTTTTCTTCATCAATATAAGCTTCTGCTTCTTCCTCGATTGTTTTGTTTGTAAGCTGCAATGAAATGATATTAGCTAATCCCTCTAGACCTTTTTCTTTTGCAATTGTAGCTCTTGTTCTTCTCTTTGGTTTATATGGTCTATACAAATCTTCCACAGCAACCAATGTCATTGCTTCATCAATCTGCTTTCTTAATTCATCAGTCATTTTTTCTTGTTCTTCAATTGAAGCAATAACTGTGTTCTTTCTTTCTTCAAGATTTCGCAAGTATGTCAATCGTTCATCTAAATCTCTTAACTGTTCATCATTAAGTGATCCTGTAACCTCTTTTCTATATCGAGAAATAAATGGTATTGTATTTCCTTCATCTATTAATTCAATTGTCTTTTCGACCTGCCAAATTTTAATACTAAGCTCTTTTGCAATAATTCCAGTAATATCCATATGACTCTCCTATTCAAAAAATATATCAGGCATATTTTATGCCTGATATATTATAAATGTATTATATATATAAATCAACAAAATATATTAGTTAATTTGTTATGAAAAATAAGTAATTAACTTATTATTTTTTCACAACATATTCAAGTGATTTAAATGTAGCATAATCTTGTGTACAAGTTCCATTTGCAGTTGCATATAATCCAATAACACATCCAACAAATCCACCAGCAACCTCTGTAGATAAGTTCTTAACAGAAGCCTCCCCTAATGACTTGTCTCCTGCATACATTTTAGCAATTAAGCCATCAATACTTATTGTTAATTTAACAACATTGTCTTTAACAACCTCGTTAATTGCAACTGAACCAATTAATTCATCCTTTCCGTCCTGACAAAGAACTGCATTAATCATCTCATTCTTTGCTTCAATACGAATATTATATAAATTGTTCTGTAATACTGTAATACCAGCTGCGTAGTTGTTCTTTAAAGAATCAACAGCTAATTCAGTTGTTACATCGAAATAATGATGTTGCTGTCTTATTGATACAAAAGAAACCTCGTCTTCATCAATAATTGTTTTTGCATCATAGTTCAATTTAAGTCCATCATTGCTAAGCTCGTACATCTTATCTTTTGGATTACGTAGCAATAAAAACTCATGGCCTAATTTTTCCATCTTAGAGAAATCATACTTCTTATCTCCAAATGGAGGCATAGTAAAACCTTTTGTTCTAGATGTATATGAGTTAGGATCAGTAAGTGGATTCCATTCTGGTAAGTCAATTTCTACTTCATCAGTAAGCATACCAACTCCAGGATTAACAACTGGCCATCCATCTTCCCATGTAACCTTTGCAAGGAAAGTTTCTCTACCCATTGTAGTATATCCTTCTAATGGACGAACTGCTAACATTACCATATACCACTCTCCATTAGATGTCTCAATTATATCACCATGACCAACATACTGAATTGGATAATCTTTGCCAAGGTGTCTGTGAGTTAAAATAGGATTCTTTGGATAATTTTCATATGGTCCCCATACACTTTTACTTCTACATATTGTAACGCAATGATCTGGACCAGTACCACCTTCAGCATGCATAATATAATAATATCCATCTTTCTTATATATATGTGGACCTTCTGGCCAAATTACATTACGCATTGAACCATTCCAAACATTCTTATGCTCGCCAACAAGCTTCATAGTCTTTAAATCAAGCTCTTTTACATATATATACCAGTCGCCATTGTATTTTACTCCATCTGGATTAGGATGAGTACCACAATAATAGCATCTTCCGTCATCATCAAAGAATAAACTTGGATCAATTCCGTCTGCATCCTCTAAATAATATGGTTCAGACCATGGACCTTCAATACTATCTGCAACAACAATAAAATTGTTACCATGAGATACGTTTGTACAAATTGCGTAATACTTTCCCTCATGATATCTAATAACAGGAGCGAACAACCCTCTTGAATGTCCGCTATTTTTGAGCGGCAACTGACTATCTCTGTCAAGAATATTTCCTATTTGCTCCCAATGTGCAAGATCTTTACTATGAAGAACTGGCAAACCAGGAAAAAATGAAAATGTCGAATTAACAATATAATAATCATCTCCAACTGCTAAAAAAGTTGGGTCTGGATAAAAGCCAGCTAAAATTGGATTTTTTGCTATAACGCTCATATTTACCTCCAAAAAATTTAATAAAACGTTTTTATTAGTATATAATATAGTATTTTTTTGCATTAAACAACACATAAATTGCTAAAAAGAAAAATTATACAAAAAATCGAATCTTTTTTTATATAAAAAATAAAATTTCTTGATGATAATATAATAGATATAATTTATAATTGTATAATAATATATCTAATATATAATAAATTACAACAGATATATTCAATTATTAATTCTTATTAAATATGCTTTTGTGAAAAATTTTATGTTTGTGAGGAATACTATGCTTGATAAAAAAATCAATTTATTTCTTAATTCAAAACAATATAAAAAATTCAAACTATTAGCTGTCCCCTTTTCGTGTATATTCATTCACTTATTTGTTTTAATATTTGCAGCAGTATACCACGTTGAGCCCCTTGCTATATTTAATGTTGCTAGTATATTTACTTATATTGTTACTTTTTTTATGATTGAAAAGCATCCAAAAACAGTATTTTACATATCATTCTACGAAATAGTGCTACACTCTTTTGCGACCATAATACTAATTGGAAATGATTTTGGTTTTTCTATGTACTTTATTGTTATTTGTCCTATTGCATACAATTTACTTTATTCATTTAAGGTTAAACATCCTGTTGTTAAGGCATGCATAATGACATTTATTAGTTTTATATTTTATGTATTATGTTATGTCATTTCTGAAGCAACTAATCCTGTTTTTCAATCAAAGGATTTAGAATATATTACTCCTGCTATATATATATTGAATATTTTCTTCGTATTTGTTGTTATAAGCATTTCTTCTTTATTGTTTATTTATGAAAATGAAAAAATATACAATAAGTTAATAAAACAAAACAATGTTTTAGATAATCTAGCTAGCAAGGATACACTCACTAATCTATATAACCGAAGAACAATGACAAGTCACATTAGAGAATTATACAAACAATACGAAAACGGTGAAAAAATATTTTCGATTATTCTTTGTGATATTGATGATTTCAAAAATTGTAACGATACTCATGGTCACGATATGGGGGATAGAGTTTTAGTCGAAGTTTCAAAATGCTTAAGTCAACAAATTAGAGATAATGATTTTCTTTGCCGATGGGGAGGAGAAGAATTTCTTATCATAGTAAATAATATGGATTTAGAAACCTCAAGAAAAATCGCCGAAAGAATTCGCTTATCAGTTAGTAATCTAAATATTGAATTAGATTCTGTCTCAATCAAAGTTACACTAACTCTCGGTGTATCTTCAGTAAGTGAAACTTCAGATTATAATGACTTATTCAAGCTTGCTGACCAAAGACTATATATCGGAAAAAAGCAAGGCAAAAATAAAGTTGTGTAATAGTAATTTATTACACAACTTTTTTTATTACATTTTATCCAAACCACTATCTTCTTTTCTTTCAAAATCAACCATATAATCAGGTTGTTTTCTCATAGAAATCATTTCAAAAAACGAATTAAGTATCATTCTATTTTTGTTACACACATCAGTATTTTTGCCCATATCATGATAAATATTATATTTATTCATTTGGCTAAAATATATATCAAGTAACGTTAATTCTCCACACTTTGCAGTACCCTTCAAGGTTCCATTTACTACAAAATAATTAAACTCCTCTAATAGCTCTTGATCAATTAACATTTCTTGCCAAAGCTTATCAGCAAGCTCAATGTTCTCTCCAATGCTTTTAAACATTGCTTTTAAATTTTCGTAAGATTTAATTTTACTGGCATTATACAATACTAACGACAATATACCACCTCAATTGTTTCCATTGCTATCTTATAAAGCTCTTCTATCTTGCCTTTTAAGTTTTCTTCAGACTTCTCAATAACCTCAAGCTTAGGTCTTGTAACTGGATGCTTTGCAACAAATGTTGTACAGCAATCTTCATATGGAAGTATTGATGTTTCATAAGTATTTATCTTTTCTGAAATATCAATAATTTCCTGCTTATCCATACCAATACATGGTCTAAATACAGGTAATTTATCTGCCGCTTGATCAATAACCATTAAGCTTTGTGATGTTTGACTTGAAACCTGTCCAATGCTTTCTCCTGTAATAATACATTGGCATTCCTCTTTAAGAGCAATTTCTTGAGCCATCTTGTACATAACACGCTTCATAATAATTGTTAATTCATCATGTGGACAATTATCATATATTGCAAGCTGAACATCTGTAAAATTAACAATATGGAGTTTAATCTGACCTGCATATTTTGAAACAAGTTTTCCTAAATCAATAACCTTTTGCTTAGCTCTTTCACTTGTATATGGTGGTGCATGGAAATATACCGCCTCAATTTCTACTCCACGTTTTGCAATCATGTAAGCAGCTACAGGACTATCAATACCCCCTGAAAGAAGTGCCATTCCCTTACCGTTAGTTCCAACAGGAAGTCCTCCTGGACCTGGAATAGTTTTTGAATATACATAAAACACGTTTCTAATTTCAGCATTAATTAACACATCTGGATTATGAACATCTACCTTCATCTCTGGAAATGCACTAAGTAAATCTGCTCCTAAATCACAATTAAGTTCCATAGAAGACTTTGGATAGCTTTTATCGTTTCTACGTGCATTTACTTTGAATGTAAAGTCTTTATCTTTGTATGTTTCATCAATATATTCAACTACTGCCTTAGAAATACTTTCGTAAGAAGTATCCGAAACTACCTTAACAGGGCAAATTCCTACTATTCCAAAAATCGTACTAAGAGCTTCAACTACATCATCAAAATCGTAATCTGAAAATGCTTCAACAAAAATACGTCCATACTCTCTTCTAACCTCAAAATCTCCTAACGATTTCAACTTTGCACGCATTCTTTTACACATTGTTTCTTCAAAATAGTATCTATTTTTACCCTTTGTGCCTATTTCAGCATATTTAATCAAAAACATTTTGTAATCCATATATACCTCTTTTCTTAACACTAACTATTTTTTTCTTGTATATCTTCTGAGCATAGGCAATAGCTCGCCTATAACTGAAATTGCATATTCAACCTGTTCCATAGTATTACTTTCACAAAAGCTAAATCTTAAAGTTGATTCAAGTCTATCCTTATCAAGTCCAATAGAAGTTAATACTCCACTTATATGCGGTTTATTTGATGAACATGCGGATCCAGAAGATACATATATACCTCTATCTTCAAGTGCATGTAGCATAACCTCACTTCTGATACCAACAAAACTAATACTAGCAATATGAGGTGCAGCTTTAGTATTGCTGAATACATTATCAAACTCCAAAACCTTTGATACAAAAGAATCTCTTAAGTATGTAATGTAAGAAACTCTTTCATCATGCTTGTCATATATCAGCTCTGTTGCCAAACCAAGTCCTGCAATTGCAGGAACATTCTCAGTTCCAGAACGCATAGCCTGTTGTTGTCCTCCTCCGTAGATTATAGGACGAATTAATGTTTTTTCTTTAATAAACAAAAAACCTGAGCCCTTTGGTCCATGTATTTTATGACCGCTAACACTCATCAAATCAACACCAAGCTTTTTTGGTGAAAAAGAAAGCTTTCCAAAAGCCTGAATTGCATCCACATGAAAAATAATTGATTCATTATATGATTTTATTATATCCGAAATCTCTTTTATAGGTTGAATTGATCCAATCTCATTATTAACATACATAATAGATACTAATATAGTATCTTCTCTAAGTAGGCTTTTTAATTCGTTCAAATTGACTTTTCCTTCTTCGTCAACATTAACATAGCTTATCTCATAGCCTTCCTTTTCTAAGAATTCCATTGTCGCTAATACAGAAGCATGTTCAATTGTAGAAGTAATAATATGCTTTCCTTTTCTTCTATGTGCCAATGCCGAACCAATAATTGCCATATTATTAGATTCAGTACCACCTGAAGTAAAAACAATTTCTTTTTCTTGACACTTAAGAACTTTAGCAATTTGATTTTTTGCTTTCTTAATATAATTTTCAGCATCTACACCTTTCATATGTAAAGAAGATGGATTTCCATAATCCTCCTCCATTAATTTTACAACCAAATCTTTAACCTGTGGATATACAGCAGTTGTCGCCGCATTATCAAAATATGCTTCCATTTGTATATTACCTTTCTAACTATCTATCTCAAACATTATTATTGAGAGTGTTGCTAAACCAGCAGTTTCCGTTCTAAGTATTCGCCTACCAAGTGTAATACACTCAGCCCCTATTGATTTTGCTAATTCAACTTCTTCTTCTGCAAATCCGCCCTCTGGTCCAATAAAAATCCCCAAGCTATTATAATCTTTTATCTTACCAACAACCTCTCTTGAATATTCAATTCCTTTAGCTTGTTCATAAGGAATAATATTCATACAAAGACCTTTCGCATATTCTATTGCTTCCTTAAAGCTCATGAAATCTTTAACCTTCGGAACTATTCCTCTGCCAGATTGTTTAGCAGCCGATAAAGCAATCATGTTATATCTATCAAGCTTTTTATCAGCTTTCTTCTCATCAATTTTAACAACACTTCTCTTTGTTATAACAGGAACAATTTCATTTACTCCAAGCTCAACAGCTTTTTGAATTATCAATTCAAGCTTGTCTTGTTTAGGCATTCCCTGAAATAATGTAATCTTCACTGGTAATTCAACACAGTTTGTAATAATATCATCAATTCTAGCTGATACCTGTTCCTTTGATATATCATCAATTGTACATATAAAGTCTGTACCATCACAATTATTTACCGTAATTTGTTCACCTGGTTTTAATCTAAGCACATTACGAATATGATTAACATCTTCACCTTGTATATATACATGTGTGCTTAAATTTGATAAACATTCTTTATCAACATAAAATCGATGCATAATAATCTCCAATCATATATTACTTTGTTTTACTAATAGTCTTATCTTTGTTTGAATTATCATCAGATTCATTTTCTGATGATTCATCGTTTTGTATTTCTGCCTCATCTGTTAGTTTTTTGGCAACAACAACAAATCTACCATTATCATCATGATAAGCACATGTAGATAATGTAATTAAGTCATCTCCATACTTTGCATTTGGTTCAATTGGATAAGAAGTAAGGGATTTACAACAATTAACATAGTTATCAAATTCCAACTCTGTATTAGCTACATAGAACTTATAATATTTAAATCCATCGTAATCCTTTGGATAAATTTTTGTTCTAAATGCTGCGATTACCTCATAAGTTGCATCCTCAAAAATTGTATTAAACTGAATATACTTATGCTTCTTATAGAAATCTTCATTTTCATATTCTAATAGTTCATGAAACATCTTTCCTGTTTTCATATTATGTCCATAAACAATTACATTATCATTATGTTCTTCCAGGTTAGAATATGCGTCTATAAACAACGTACCAGCAGAACTATGTTTTTTATCAAAATCTTTATCAATGTAAAACTCCTCATTATCTGGAGTTTGCATTACCGGGTAATCAATAACAGTTCCTTCTATCTTAAGCCAACCAACAAAATCATTGTTTCTTCGGTAAACACGCTCAAATTTTCTTTGAACCTTCTGACCATTAACAACAACATAGTTCATTTCATCATCTTGCGCTTCTTCTGTCGAGGCAACTTTTACTTCTGTTGTCTTGTCATTGGACATTAATTTTCTTAAATCCTCAACCTTATTCTCACTTTTTTTGCTAGCATAAAAGTAACTTATCAGATATATTGAACAACCAATAAATACCAAAGTAAAAAATATAATTAATACATTATATATAATTTTATAAATTTTATTTTTTTTATTTTTAGCCATATATAACTCCATCCTAAACAATAAACCTATAATTAAACAAAACCCGAATAATCGGGTTTTATTAGTTAAAAATATTTTTTGCTTCCCCACAAATTATTATGTTTAAGCGTTAAATACTCATCATACGCTTGATCTAATATTTGTTTCTCGTTAGGAAACTTAAGAAGGTGGTATGCCTCATGGAACTTGTAGTAACCTGAGTCTAAGAAATATTCCTCTCTCTGAGGTTTGCTATAATAACTGTCTGCCATCATAAGATACCAATGCACATCTTTATTAATAATATCGTATGACGCATTAAATGAGTAATTACTCTTTCCTACGTACTTAATAATGTGAGCACTTACCCCTGTTTCTTCTTTAACTTCTCGTAAAGCAGTTTCATTGTATTGCTCATCCTTCTCAACAGTACCTTTGGGTAAAACCCAACCTTCATATTTGTTCTTATAGTTTTTGTAAAGTAACAACACTTTTCCTCTAAAGATTACCACACCTCCACAGCTTGTTGCTTTTATCATTGCAATTCCTCCTGCTAATCATTTAAGATTGGTGTGTCATTTAAAGTCATTATATCAAAAAAACGAATATATATCAAGACAATACAAGCCTACATAACAAACAAAGCACTAATTGTAATATGCATCAAAAATTTGTCTTGCAATACTTGTACCTGTAACTCCATTGATATTACTGTCTTCAACTATTACACTTACAACAATATCCGGATTATCAGGATTAGAAAATCCTACAAACCAAGAATTGCAATTTCCATCATCATCATATTCTGCTGTTCCAGTTTTTCCTGCAACACTATAAGATGTGTCTCCAAAATAACCTGATGCCGTACCATACGAACACACACCTTTCATATACTCTGTTAACGCCAAAGATTCAGTATTAGTAATAATATTACCATAGCCCTTTGGAGAAAATGTTTTTATATGTGCTCCATCATCATTTTCAATTCTATCCAACAAATAAGGCTTCATTAAATATCCACCATTAGCAATAGCTGACATTATCATCGCATTATGAAGTGGAGTTATTTTTGTATCTCCCTGTCCAATTGCTGTTTGAGGGATCTCATCTGCCTTACTTTTTGCGTTTATAAAAAATTGTGATTTTGAATATACACCATCAAAAGGTAATTCTTTATTAAATAGTAAATCCTCAGCGGTATTCTTATATGAATCATAGCTAAGCTTTGTTCCAATATTGGCAAATGAAACATTACAAGAATAAGCTAAAGAATCAGCCAAATTTTCCTGTCCATGATTTCTTTCGTCACTACAATGAATGCTTACCCCTGAAAATACATCACTTCCGTAGCAATCAAAATTATAATTAGAATAATTACTCTTCTCTCTCATATATTCAAGAAGTGTTACAATCTTAAATGTAGAACCAGGTGCATACATTCCCTGAGTTGCTCTATTAAGTAACACTGAGCTATTTTGTCCCTCTTCAGACTGCAAATACTCCCAAACCCCATCTATATTGTTAGGATCAAAATCTGGCTTTGAAACCATGGCAAGTATCTTTCCAGTATCAGGTTCTAGCACAACAACTGCACCATTACAGCTACCTAAAGCGTTATATGCAGTTTCTTGCAAATTATAATCAAGTGTAGTAACTACGTTATCACCACGATTTTTTTCTTCTTTTATTTCTCTATACACACGTTCTACAATATTAACATGTGTTCTAAGCATATAAAAATTTCCCTGAAGCTCAATACCAGACTTTCCATACTTTTCGTACCCGACAACATGAGCAAACATATTACTATATGGATATGATCTATATGTATTTCCCTCTTCATCAGTCTCGCTTGTAGCAATAACAACTCCATCACTTGTAATAATATCGCCTCTTTCGATTTTATCAGCAAAAGAATCCTGCCTGATATTTCTAGAATTAGCAATTATTGATTCTGATTTAAACTGCATAAAATACGCAATATATCCTATTAAGCCAACAAACAGAAATACAACTACATAAGTCGTTAAAACGATTGGTTTATTTTTTATTTCGTTCTTCTTAGCTCTCTCGTGCTCTTTGTCGATTAACTCCTGTTCTTGGGACGATATATTCAATTGTTGATTTTTCTTGTTGTTTTCTAATTTTTTGTCTTTCTTTTTCATACTTCTCCGCCTCTTTATGACTTATTACATATATTCCTTGAACTACAGCAAAAATAATTAATGTACTTAGAACCGAACTAAGACCATAACTAATTAATGGTAATGTTACACCAGTTGAAGGAATAAATTTTGTAACGCCTCCTAAATTAAGCAATGACTGAACAATATATATAGAAGCAAATCCAAATGCTGAATATTTATAAAATGGAATTCTGCATTTCATTGCGACATTAGTAAATGATATAAAAATACTTAATATTACTAGAATTAATGCCATTCCAAATACAACGCCTAATTCTTCACATATTGCTGAAAAAATAAAATCACTTTCACTTACAGGAATTGTATCTGCACTGCCCATATATAATCCCGAACCAGTATAGCCGCCTGTACCAAGTGCAAATAATGATTGCGCTACCTGATATCCTCCACCATCAATATTAGCAAAAGGATCCAACCATGCTTCTACTCGAACCATAACATGTGCAAATAAACTATCCTTAAATAAAACATACCCTGCAAATACTGCTCCTGCGCCTAATGATACTCCACCAATCAAAAATATAATTCTAGATGTTGCAAGATAAACCATAAATACATATGTTATATAAAATATTACAGCTGCACCTAAGTCTTTTTCTAAAACCAACACAAGCATAAAACCTGCTGAAATAATTGCATTCACAAATAACTCTTTAAATGTACTAGCTTTTACAAGCATACATGCAACAAAAAATACAAACAATATTTTGACAAATTCCATCGGTTGCAATGATAATCCACCAATACGAATCCAGTTTCTTGAACCATAGCTGGAATAACCTAAGCCTGGAATAAATACTGTTGTGAGTAATATAATACCTGATATTCCATATAAGGTTCCTTTATTCTTCATATCCTTCCACTTAATCATAATGGCAGGAATAAACGAAGAAACAAATAATCCAATTGTTGCAAAGGTAAACTGTCTTATTGCTTTATCCATATCTAGTCTTGTCAAAATAGTATAGCCTATTAACAATATAAACGCAGTATTATTTGTTAACAATCTAGATGAATCCTTATACACTGAATGGAATACAACTATATAAAATATAGCTACAAAAATTTGCAAACCATATAATATCAAAACCTTTTTATCCTGCATTCTTAAATACAGCGTCAAATAGCAGAAAAAATGAATCATAAATACATAAAATATCTGTACATTAAGATTATGTTTTTTCTTTTTTTCATCTTTTGTTGCTAAAATTGAAAAACACTTTACTGTGTAAAGCACCATAAATAATAGAATTATATATTTTGATACTTCACAAATAATATTAATCATTTAATCAACTCCTCGAAAATAATGCCCTGTTGTTGTATTGCCTACGATATCTCGCACTTGATTATTTGAAATACTTCCAATATTACCAACAAACAAATTCATCAGTTTACGAACTATATCTTCTGTTTCAACAGTAAAATTAATTTTAAGATATTCTATTTGTTTATCCAAAACAAAACTATCGTCAACAATATCAATATTGCAATATGGTACACCATTATAGATTATATTGCAACATTCATCACATAATGTTTGATAATAAAATGCATTTCCTTTGTCATCAATTATTCTTCCTAAAGAGTAATCTTTAGAACATTTATCAGTTGTTTTTTTAACACACTGAGATGAAAGCATAACCTGCTGGTGTTCATATATTATAAATTCTCTAGATACAACAGCTAACCTATCAAATTCATATTGATTAAGCTCTTTTGGTATTTCAAATATTTCATTTCCTGTATATATTTCATCTATTGCCACGTTATTATAGGCATAAAGCGATGATGCATATACAATCTCCTTATTATAATCCTTTAAGCTTTTAATGTATGCCATACCATCAATATTCTTTACTGCAACGCCATAAACAAAATTATCCGCAAGAATTTCTTTAATGGATTTTGATGAATTCCTAAATATATTAGGTAATTCAATATAAATTTTTATGTTCTTTTCTAAAAGCTTATTTATAATATCTTGATTCTTAATTTGTTTATACAAATTAGGTCTTAAATAAACACCAAATATATTATAATCAGATACAATTTTCAATTGTTCTATACTAGAAACAAATATTTTTATCTTCAAGTTAGAAATGTAATTATCATTTGAATTATTCTTTCGTTTTCTTATAATTGACGCATCAGCATTACAAAGATCTTCCATGTAATCTATACCATTACTAGGACCAGCGTCTCTTTTATACTCTTTAACAATTGTTTCTTCTAATTTTTCAATTGCCTCTCTTCGTAAATTCTTTATAGCACCCACTGGAAGAAAAGCAGTTTCATCTATATCAATAACAATATTATCGAATACAAATTCTGTATCTCCAATCTGGTTTAATTTGCTTTCTATTTGTTTTACATCATTGGTAAATTTGTCTGATTTTTCAACATCTATTCCATAACATGTAACTGAAATAGATTTATCATTAAGATTTGTTACAAGGCAAATAGATATTTTACTACCAATTTTACCTGTAAAATAACAATCTACTTTCTTTTTATACTGGTCAGTTTTATTTATTTTATCAATAACACCTTCTAAAATATAATTGCATCTTGTTCTATAAACGTTAGAATTAATTTTAATAGACTTTGTTTTTGGACAGTTCAGCCATACTTCTTGTTTCGTTTTCCCATCAATTCCGCTTGTTATCTCAATAGTGTTACCATTATTTAATATTATCTCACATACATCCTGCCTATATAATTCATCATACAAAGAAATGCATATTTTTCCTTGCTTTACTCCCTTTACTTTTCCAATTAAAACACCTTGGTTATTAGGTCTATCCACAGAAATCATATTCTTTCCATTATGCATAAAATAATAACCATTGCAAAATCCACCGCGATTAAAAATATTAGCCAGCTTATTCTTATATGCTAATGCCTTGTCTTTGTCAAAAGAGCCATTATAATAATCATCTCTTATATTTTTGTATGCATCCACTGCAGAAGCAACATAATATTCATTTTTCATTCTTCCTTCAATTTTTAGTGAGTCTATACCAGCTTCAATAATACTTGGTATATTTTCTAAAGCGCACATATCTTTCATTGATAAAATATAAGAATTATCGTAGCATTTTCGGCAAGGTTGTGCACATCTTCCTCTATTACCACTTCTGCCTCCAGCTAAAGAACTCATCAGGCATTGTCCACTATACGAATAACACATTGCTCCATGCACAAATGATTCTATCTCTAAATCTGGTATCCTATCTTTTATATATTTTATCTCCTGAAGTGACATTTCTCGTGCTGTAACTATTCTGTCAGCTCCCTTTTCATACATCATTTTTGCTGCATTATAAGAAGTAATATTCATCTGAGTACTACAATGAACATGAATATCAGGAAACCATTTTTTGACACAACAAAAAACACCTAAATCCTGAACAATTAGTGCATCTAATCCTGCTTTATATAGCGGCAAAATATAGTTATAAAGTGCTTCAATCTCATTGTTCTTAAATAAGGTGTTTATAGTCAAATATATATTAACGTCATGCAAATGTGCATAATCAATTGCTCTAATCAATGCATCTTCATCAAAATTAGTAGCAAATGCACGTGCGCCAAATTTATTGCCACCCAAATAGCAGGCGTCAGCGCCTGCTTTAATTGCAGCAATTAAAATATCATATGATCCGCATGGGGATAAAATTTCACATTTTTTATTATTAATCATTTCGACCCTTTTCAGCTTCAAGTTGTATAATCTTTCTTTGTAAAGCATTAATTTGCTCTTTATATTCTTCTATCATCTTAAGAGCTGATTCATGTTTAATCTGAGCTTCTATTACTTCATGTCTTAAATCATAAAGCTGTTGTTCCTTATTAGTATCTTCATTAACCATACTGTCAGCTCTGTTCTTAGCTTTGAAATAATCATCTGCTATATTAAGTGCAAGCAAAACACCCTGATATTCTGTGTTCATTCTTCTATACTGATCAGACGTTTTGCATTCTGCTATTTTTCCATTAATATAAGTTGCAACATTTTGGAGATAGTCTTCCCCCTCATATCCACTTAATGTATAAACTTTCCCATTAATTACTACAGGTATATCTACTTTATTAGCCATACATTTATCTCCTTCGTTAATTAATCCTCTATCATATGCTCTAAGCCAAGATGCTTATAACAATGCTCGGTAATCATTCTACCACGTGGTGTTCTATTTATAAACCCATTTTTTATTAGATATGGTTCATATACATCCTCTAATGTACCTGAATCCTCTCCTAAAGCAGCTGCTAATGTGTCTAAACCAACTGGACCACCTGAAAATTTATATATCATTGTTTCTAATATATTTCTATCCATGTTATCAAGTCCCATGGAATCAACCTCTAAACGATCCAATGCCATATTAGCAGTATTATAATCTATTACACCATCATGCTCAACCTCAGCAAAATCTCTCACACGTTTTAATAATCTGTTTGCTAATCTTGGTGTTCCTCTTGAACGCTTTGCAATCTCCAAAGCACCTTCTTCATCAATATCAACACCAAGTACTTTAGCTGATCTAATAATAATCTGCATTAGTTCAGTAACATTATAAAATTCAAGACGATTCACAACACCAAATCTATCTCTAAGCGGTGCTGTCAGCATACCCGCTCTTGTTGTTGCACCAACAAGTGTAAATCTCGGTAAATCTAGTCGTATTGACCTTGCGGCTGCGCCCTTACCAATTACTATGTCAATAGCAAAATCTTCCATTGCAGGATAAAGTACTTCTTCAACTTGTTTGTTTAGTCTGTGAATCTCGTCAATGAACAAAACATCATTCTCAGATAAGTTATTAAGTATTGCAGCTAACTCACCTGGTTTTTCAATTGCAGGGCCAGAGGTGATTTTAAGATTTACTCCCATCTCTGAAGCAACAATTGAAGCAAGAGTTGTCTTTCCAAGTCCAGGAGGTCCATACAATAAAACATGATCCAAGGATTCTTTACGTTTCTTCGCAGCTTCTATAAAAACTCGTAAATTCTTTTTTGCCTTTTCTTGTCCAATATATTCCGATAACGATGCAGGGCGTAAACCATTTTCAATTCTATCTTCTTCTGGAATAATATCAGTTGATATTATTCTTTTATCATTATTTCCCATTTACATTACCACCATAGACTTTAATGCTAACTTAATTATCTCCTCAACTGACAATGAAGAAATATCACCTACTGATTTAACAGCCTTTGTCGCTTCCATGTTAGAATAACCTAAACTAGTTAAAGCAAGAATAGCTTCTTTACTTGCATCGCTACTAACAAAAGCTACATCACTTGAATCTACCAAGGACGGCAAAACATCTTCAAGCTTAAATTTATCTTTTAACTCAATAACAACTCGTTGTGCCGTTTTAGGTCCAACTCCATTAGCTTTTGCTATTGCTTTAAAATCTTCTGATAAAACCGCCATTCTTAAATCATCCACTGATAAAACAGATAAAATAGCCAGTGCTCCTTTTGGACCAATTCCATTAACACTAATAAGTAATTTAAACACTTCTAATTCATCTTGTCTTAGAAAGCCAAACAAACTAATATCATCTTCACGAACACTCATATAAGTAAATACCTTAACATTTTCATGAAGCACTAGCTTTCCTAAAACCTCTAAACTAGTATATATTTTATAACCTAAGCCTTCATTTTCGATTACAAAGCAATCCTGATATATGTATTCAATTGTACCTTTAATAAAAGATAACATATTGCACTCCTAAAAAAAGTGTTGCCAACGGCAACACTCTATGTAAAATCTTATAAGAACTCGAAATCCATATCCTCTTCTTCTTCACCATCACCAATCATCATACGGTCTGGCTTTCTAGAGTCTTCAATCTCTCCAACGAAAATCTCATCATCTTCTTCATCATTAGCAACCTTGGCAGCTTCTTCTTTCTTGAAGAACTTAGAAGATGCATTCTGCTTTGTTTCTTCTTTAACAGTTGCCTTTTCTTTTGTCTGTTTTGTTGAAGACGACTTACTTTCAGTCTTTGCTTCCTTTAATTGATTCTCCAATTCAAAAATCTTAACTCTATTCTCCTGTAATGTAGCGTTAAGCTTCTCAAGATTAGAAGATAACTTTTCATTTTCACTATATAATTCACTATATGCTTTATATACTGTATCCAAAAAACTATCAACATCCGCTGCCTTGTATCCAAGCAAACCTTTTTGGAATTTCTGAGTCTTGATATCTAATGGTTGCATCATATACTTTTTTCCTCCAAAAAATTAAATCTAAAAAAATTATACCATAATCAAACAAAAAAACAAGCATTTATTTGACTGTAAGTAATCACATATATTAAAATTGTTATATATGATAATAACAATTTATGTAAAACGTTTTTTATTGCCTTTTTTATCAAAAATACAACATATATTTTAGCTATTTTGTTAATATTTTTTATAAGGAGTAACGTTATGAAGAAAATTATTACCAAAACTCAAGAATTTGATAATTGTATACAAGTTTTTTTCGAAAAAGAGTCCACAGTATTATTCGATATTGAAACAACAGGTTTTAATTCCGATACAACTCTTCTATATTTAATTGGCTGCTCATATTACAAGGATAATCATTGGAATATTATTCAATGGTTTAATGACGATGGAATATCTGAATTACAAATATTAAATGAATTTTTTAGTTTTATTAAAGATTATAATCGACTAATAAGCTACAACGGAGAAGGCTTTGATATGCCATACATTATTCACAAGCTAAAAAAATATAATTTATCTTATACCTTTGATGATATCGAAAGCATTGATATATATAAATTGCTTCGGCCATACAAAAATATGCTGCATCTTGATAATTTAAAGCAAAAATCAATTGAGCTTTTACTTGGCATACACCGTTTAGATAAATATTCTGGCAAAGATTTAATAAAGGTTTACAATCAATATCTTACTGACAAAAATAAATTAAAAGAAACTGTAATATTACAGCATAACTATGAGGATTTAGAAGGTTTAATGTCAATCTTTTCACTTCTTGCTTACCCAAAGCTAGAACAAGGATATTTTCATGTAAACAAAATGTCTGTTAAAGAGAACCAATTAGTTTTTTCATTCCTTTTGGACTATTCTATTCCAAAGCGCATAACTTGCACCTTTGAAGGACTAAATTTTACTGCGCACAAAAACTCTGCAACACTTTATGTGCCTATAATTAATGATACTCTTAAATTTTTCTTTGATAATTATAATGAATACTACTATCTTCCAGTTGAAGATACTGCAGTTCACAAAAGTGTTGCTTCTTTTGTAGATAAGAATTATAAAACAAAAGCAACAAAGCAAAATTGTTACACAAAAAAACAAGGATACTTCATTACACAGCTTAATACAAACTTTATCCATGGATTTAAGCATTACTACGAGGAAAAGTATTCCTATATTGAATTAGTTGATTCTTTTTTAAAGGATCAAGACAAAATAAACTGCTATGCATCTAATATTGTTAAAGTACTAGTTAAAAAAGGATAAACTAATCTAAAACACCTTCCTTTGAAAAGCAAAATTGCGTCTCCAAGGAAGGTGTTTTATTACTTATCTGTTTGGTTGCTATATGCAAGCCAATCTGCATATGCAGAATCATTTCTTTTATCCTCTATATCGTAACTATTAATTAAATAATTCGCTAAATATTTACTTACTTTTGTTGCGCCATATAAATTAAGGTGGTCACCACCATCTTTTGTATCATTTTTCCAGTCAATAGCTATATCTTTATTAGAGTTTAAATCTAGATATGTAACATTGTTTTTTATAGCCCAATCATAAACAGCATTATATCTTTCCCATGACCAATTTACAGGAGACGGGGAGCTTACTAACAAAAGCTTTATATTGTTATCATTACATATTTGATTAATACTATTCAAATACTTTTCTACTATGTTAGAGAACATATCTCTTTTTTCTGAAGGAATCATGTATTCTCCACCAGTATATTCATTTACATTCGTTCTCGAAACAAAACCTCTTGTAGATTTCTTTTCAAGAATCATTTTAGAATTTACAATTTTATCGGCAGCATCTTTCCAATTCGAATGGTGTTCAAACAAAGGAAGCTTGCGATAAAAAACATTCAATACATAATCATCATTATTTTCTTCTATATCTATAGAACGATATAAGCAGGTTGTTTCTAAAACAACAACCTTAGGATTTTGAGTTTCACATGCTGATTTAAGAATTGCATAGCTATCACATAATCTTTGTGCTGAAGAAGCACCAACATAAGAAGTTATTCCTTGTTCATCCCATATTATTTGGGGTGAAAAGCTTGAATAACAAATACTATCTCCAAGAAATATAACATCTAAACTATTATCTTTTTCTTTAGCAATTTCATCTTTCTTAATTCTAACAGATGTTTTATCGAATACATATTCTTCTTTTGTTTTAAGAACATATCCAAAAAATACTATTAACACATATAAGCCTGAAAAAAACAAAACACTTTTTATTAAGTTTCTCATAGGTTTCCTCTTTCTTATGTTAATTTAATACGCTGCATATATCATATCCACAATACTATAGCCCTTTCCATATGCACCAAATATTAATATTAGCAAAATTACTGTATACCATATTGTCCATCGAACTGGTAGTCTAAAACTATTTATTTTATCGCAAATATTTATATTTTTTTCTTTAATTATATCTACAAATAAAACAATTAACGAAAAAAATATAGACATTACAATATCATACACATCAACCCCAAAATTAGTAGATGGAATTTCTTTAATATTAAAATCTAAAATAATCCTAAAAAACATACACAAACCATCATATATGCTTTGTGCCCTAAAAAACATCTCACCTATTACTACAATACAAAGCAGCTTTGTAATTTGAAACGCTTTATAGCCGTTACTTTCTCTATTAATATTATGACTTTTTGCAAATGTAATTACTGAACTTTCTGTAATTGTCTCAAAAAATATGATGCAAAAATAAAATAACCCATAAAACAAATAATTACTTTTAGGTCCATGCCAAACTCCATTGCCAAGCCAAACAAAAAACAACGCAACTGTTGGCGCTACATATTTACTTACACTATTTCCAAATGATTTTTTAAAATGCTTTGATATTTTTTTTACTGGTTTAGCAAGAGAAATCGGATAAAATACATAGTCCTTAAGCCATGCTCCTAAAGTAATATGCCATCTTCGCCAAAATTCTGACGCACTTTTTGCAAAAAAAGGTTGTCTAAAATTCTCTGGTAATTTTACATTGAATACCATTCCTGTACCAATAACAATATCCATACAACCAGAAAATTCCATATATAATTGAATCGTAAAGCTTATTGCCCCAATTAAAATTGCTGCACCAGATACTGACATATAATTTTCAAAAATCTTAACAACGATTGGTGCTAACCTATCAGCAATCAATATCTTTTTAAATAATCCCCAGACTATTCTTTGGTAACCAAAAGTAAGTCCCTTATATGTAATTGCATTTCCTGCATATAAAGAGTCAGCAACTTGATTATACCTACTAATTGGACCTTCCATTATCTGTGGAAAGAAGCTTAAAAACAAAGCTAACTTAATTATATTTTTATCAAATTTAAGCGTGCCTCGATATATATCAGTCATGTAAGAAATAGCCTGTAATGTATAATATGAAATTCCAATTGGAGCAATCCAAGATGTTCCAATTCCAAACACTTTTACATATTTTAGCAATACAAGAGCAGCTACATTAAAAGAAATACCCGTCCAAAGAATGATTCTTTTTAGTTTAGTAAGTTTTTTGCCTTTATATTTTCCCCTTCGAACTACTTTATCAACTGTAAATGCAGTAATATATGAAACTATGGTTGTACCAATAAGATAAATTATTAAAGCACCACTTATGGTGAAAAAAAACATATAGTTTACAAAAAGTATAACTAAATAACGAAATCTTTTGGGGCACAACTGATATATAAGCATTACAATAGGTAAAAAAATCAAGCTATATGAAAAATAAAAATACGACATATTTTCTCCTATCTTTAATGCATATCACTATTCATCAAAATTAGCTTTAAATTCTCCTTCTGGAGTTCTCATTGTCAAAAGTCCTAAATTAAACTCTTCATCCATAATTGTTATGTTATACTCAAACAAAACATCATCTTCAATTTTAGACATTAACACATATGTACCATTTTCTTTTCCATCAATCTGATCACAAATATCATCATATACTGTTGCACCATCTATTTTTCTTGGATATCCTGATGCTTTAATTTTTTCTTCAATTGCCTTAAATAATTCTTCCATAGTGATTCTAATTACCTTTCTATTTTGTTAATTAAACAAAATATTATCTTTTCTTTATTTCAAATAATATCTTTTCTTTATTTCAAATATTATATTTTCTTTATTCCAATTTTCTCTCCAAATTTAACAACTGTTTCAATATTGTTTTTTGAATTGTCTAAAATATCTTTATCAATATCCACAGCATTCTTTTGTATCAGCAAAACTACTGTTGAACCACCAAATTCGAAATATCCTTTTTCTTGTCCTTTACATACAAAACGCTCACCATGATGATTGCATATCTTTCCTACCATCAAAGCGCCAACTTCCATCATAAGAATTGTTCCAAAGTTTCTACTTTTTAACAAAGAATACTCTCTAGAATTTTCCTTGTAAATGGGATATATATCATTTGCTAATGGATTAACAGTATGAAGTACGCCATTAATTATTTTATTATCTGACTTATAACCATCATCAACATAACAATATCTATGATAATCATCCACACACAACCTAAATACAAGCATTTTTCCATCCTTGTATCTTCTAGCGAGCTTACCATTCTTTAACAAATCATTCACAGTGTATCTAGTATTCTTTATTGATACAACACTATCCTTAGATATATCATAAACTGTAAGCTTACTATCACAAGGTGAAATAAACACTTCCTCACTGTAGTCAATTGGTCTAGCTTCTTTTTTGATTTTTCTTGTGAAAAAATCATTATATGAATTATATTTTTTTGTTTCATATATACTCATATCAATATTATTATTTTTAATAAAAGAAGAAATAAATATTCTTGAAAAAGCTGATGAAAGAACTGCCCCACCAACCTTTGAAATAATAGGTTTGGTTAATCCAGAAAGAATAAATCTTCCAATATAAGTATTATATAATTTATCTAATACATAATTCTGTTTGCTATTTTCATTCACTAAATTGCCATTTCTATCTAAACATTTCATACATTTCTCCTTTATCTTCAAAGATACCTATATTAGAGATTATCTGTTACAGCACCCATCAATAATCTATCATATTTTCACTTATATAACAATTATTTTATTATACGTAATAAGCTTTTCTTGCACATAATTTGAATTTTATTAAAATCTCCTAAATACTCCCCATCAGCATGTAAGGCAACTGGCTTCTTTGTTATTATTTTTAAATTCTTACAATCAAATATATCAAAGCATTTAAGTTTCTCATGTTTTGCAAGCACTAAAATCGGTAAAACAAAAAATGTAATATACTTTGATAAATTATGTGCTGAACAAATTGTCATCTTGCCGTCGTTAGATTTTGAATTTGGGGTCATAGGAACCCCACCACCTTCAGAGCACATATTCATTGCTGCTGAAAATATTAATCTCCTGTACTCTCTTTCTTCCTTATTATCAATCTTGATTTTAGATTTCACAGTATCTAATGACAAAAGCGAAATAATCGTCAGTATTATATAAGATAATTTACCAAGCTTGACAGCATTTAAGATTTTCTTAATTCTTGAGTTGTTTACCTTTTTACAAACAAGAGCATCCAAGCCTACTCCTGAGCTTATGCAAAATAGCCTACTATTACTATCTCCATATTTCACTATTCCTAAATCATGAGTTTCTATCTCATTATGTAAGATATTATACATATTCTCTTCAATATCTGAAGATATACCAAGTCCATTAGCAAAATCATTCCCGGATCCAGCTGGAATAACACTTATTACTACTTTACTAAAGTCAGTTACTCCATTAATAACTTCATTTATAGTGCCATCTCCGCCTACAACAACTAAATGTATTCTTTCCTTATTTAGTTTAGATAAATAATTGGATATGATTCTTGCATGGCCTACATATCCTGTATAAAAAGATTTGTATTCAATTGAATTGTTATTAAGATAATATAAAACCTTTTCCCATATTTGAGAGGATTTACCTGTACTCGAGGTTTTATTTACAATAAAATATAACATTATCTTTCGTACCTTTCATTTATGTTATTCTATAAAATAGTTACTTATATCAAAAAAACATATCGTCTTTTATTTAACTACATTTATCTCCTGAAGAGTGCCATTCATAAAATCTACTGCATTTTGTAATGTTGTTCTTCCAATGGACGTAAGTGCTTCTTCAGTTAAAAATCCTTGATGTGATGTGACAATTACATTTGGGAAGGATAATAATCTAGCTGTTATAGAATTTTGCATAATATCATCTTCTCGATTTTCAAATACATTAGGTCCCTCTTCTTCATAAACGTCTAATCCAACTCCGAAGAACTTGTGGCTCCTTATTCCTTCTATTAAATCAGATGTATTAATCAAAGCACCTCTAGAAGTATTGATTAATATAACATCATCCTTCATTTTTTCAATAGTTTCCTTGTTTATCAAATGATAATTATCATTTGTAAGAGGACAATGAAGTGAAATTAAATCACTTTCTTTAAGTAGCGTATCAAAATCAACATATTCAACAAAATCAAGCTCTGGATTCTTATATACATCGTAAGCAACTACTCTCATTCCGAACCCTTGGCATATTTTACACATTGCTGCTCCTATTTTACCAGTACCTACAATTCCAGCGGTTTTCTTAAATAAATTGATTCCTGTAAGACCTAATAAACTAAAATTATTCTCTCTAACACGAATATAGCCTTTATGAATATGTCTATCAACTGCTAAAGCAAGTGCAATTGCATGCTCTGCAACTGCCTCAGGAGAATATCCTGGGACACGCATTACAGTAATATTATTATTCTTTGCTGCCTCCAAATCTACGTTATTATATCCTGCACATCGCATTAGTATTAATTTTACTCCTGCACAAGCTAAGGCTTTTATTACATCTTTACCAACATCTGAACTAACAAAAGCACATACAGCATCATATCCTACTGCTAATTTAGCAGTATCAACAGATAAATCTGCATCAAGATAATTAATTTCAATTTCATCAAATTCTGTTAAAGCCCTTTCAAAAGAATCTTTATCGTATTTCTTTGTATCATAAAATAAAATTTTCATAAAAGCCTTCCCCTTCCTTTTAAAAAAATATACAAATATTATTATAATAAAAAAACTATTATAATATGCATATATTATAATAGTTTTTTTATTATAAAATCAATTTGTAATACTATGTAAATTTCTGTATTAATAAAGCTTACTTAACATACACAAAGACATATTATTTACCATGAATCTCCATCAAAATATATATCATCTACTTCAAAAGGCAAATCACTAGATTTTGATATTCTATTCTTTTGTCCTTCCTTTTGTCTATCCTTAAGCTGTTCTTCCTTTGATTTTGTTTGTGGATCCTGTTGTTTATTATCATCTTTACTATCGCCACTAGAACCCGAACCATTATTCACCTGATTAATTAATTGATCAATATAATTCTTAAGAATCTGACAATCATTATCATGTCCAGAATTATTATCATCAGCACATCCTTCTTCTAAAAGAACCGCTTTAATATCATTTAATCTTTTAATCATTTCATCTTTTTCCATAGAATTTTCTTCTTCGGATAAAAGCATCTGAAGCATAGCTAATGCTTTATTATATCTGATTTTACATGCAGATTTGTTTTTGTGAGAAGGATGCTTTGATAATGCTTCGTCATATAAGGAAATTGCCTTATCATAATCTTTATTTTTATATGCTGAATTACCATTGTTGTATAATTTGACATACGGCTTTAAAATATCCTGTATTGCAATTTTTTCCTCAATGTAGTTATGACTTTTATATTCATCTATAAATTTTTTATTATTTTTATATCCTGATAAGACCAAAATAAACAATACCAAAGATACAATCCATAACGAAAATATTATTTTCTTCATAAATTAAATCCTTTCAATAATCAAAATATTAATCTACAATTAAGCTGTTAAAAATGTTTCTTTTGACTTAAAAAATCAAGAAAAATTAATATAATTAACACTGGAATCAAATAATAATATGTATCTTTATATCCCAAAGATGAATCTTCTTCATCATCTACATTTAAATCTTCAACGAAGTCATCAGTAATCTCTGAAATTCCAGGTGCATTATTCATATTAACGTAGGATACACCCATGTCATCAGCAATCTTCTTTAAATTTCCTTCATCCATTTTTGATATGGCTTCTTCATATGTTTTCTTATCTATTACATAATCATATTCTTCTTTTTCACTGTAAAAGCCTGATGTCTTTGCATACATCTTTGCACCATTTTGTGTACCATATCCAAGCACTGCTCCTCCATCTACGTATTCCCTCAACGAAGAAAAATCAGCAAGCTTGGCATCATTATTAAGCTCTCCATCACTTAGTAAGTAAACAAGTACTTTGCTATCATCCTTTTTCTTTATTTTAGGTAAATAAGAAGCCAACAAATCTCTGCAGCTATCAAAGGAAGTTCCCTTTGCACTAATTTCTCTTATTGGCTCTATAGAAGTTAAAATACCATTAATATGCTCTATATTGTTTGTCATGGGAGAAGAAATTAGCGCAGTGTTATGGAATGTAACAATAGAAAACTTTGCCCCATTAAACTTTTCCACTATTCGAGAACAATCATTTAATGCGCCATCTAGTCTTCTTTGCTCGCCACTATAATCGTTAGCAACCATGCTAAGCGTGTCATCAATTACAAATACAATTTTAACGTCCATGCTAACATTTTTAACTGTCTGTGTTCCATCTGGAACCATCACACGTAAATTAATAACAAATAATAAAGCCACTATTAAAAGCTGTCTTATAAAAGCTAATAATTTTTTTCTTTTTAGAATAATCATCAATATACAGATAATTGACATAATCCATATTGGAATTATTGGTTTAATTATCATAAATAACCCTCCTAGTGATTGTTAGCCTTTATATTCTTGTCATTTTACAAAACACAAATAACAAAAATGTACTAATAAGCATTAGTATAAAAGGTGTTTTAACAATCATTATTTCCTGGCTCTTTGTATCAGTTTTCATAACAGATTTAGATGTTTTTTCAATATCATTAATTATATTTTTTAATGAATTATCTTCTGCAATATACATTTTTCCGCCTGTGCTTAAAGCTGCTTGTTCAAGCTCATCCTTCTTATCCTTTGGCATATTCTCTATTCCTATACTAAATACAGTAATCTTCTTAGATGCGCAAAGATCAGCAGCTTCCTGAAGAGTAAATATCTGTTCTCCGTACAAGTCATTATCTGTTGAAAATATAATTACTCTTGATCGTTCACTATCCAAATCAGTAAAATTATATACACTACTTGCTAATCCATCACCAATTAACGAACTACCAATAGTTTCAGCATCAACAACAGTTCCTTCTGAAATAAAATCTAATAATGTCATTGATTCATTATATGATTTACCCTGCATACCATCAATTCTATACTGCAAGGATTCTTTTAATAGGTCTAATTGCTCGCATATGTAATCGTAATCATCTGTTAAAGGAGATATTAGAACTGGTGAAGTATTAAAAATCATTATTCCCACACGATCACCATTAAGATTTTTAACAGTTTCCTTCAGTTTATCTACCAGTTCAACATTTACATCATCCACAGAAGAAGAAATATCCATACAAAGCATAATATCTCTGTTGTATATTTCTGATGTTGTAATTTTATTCTTATATGGTCTCGAAAGCATAATTGAATAAGTTAAAATCGTTAAAATAAATAGCATAGTTACAAATAATTTTAAGATTTTATACTGAACCATTTTCGCTTTAAAATAGCTTTCGTCTTTTGAATATTTTATTCCCGTAGTTTTTTTACCACCGCCATATTTCGATTTACTTCTCGATTTAAATATTAATGACAACAGCATTATAACCGACAATATAATTCCAAAATATATGGCAAATTTACTTTTTAATTCCATTCTTCAATTACCCTTTTTGTATTCATTATTGACATCTCAAAATTTGCAGTTGCATTTTTATTGAACTCTGGATTGTAAAAATCACTAATCAAAGCTTCTAGAGCAGGCATATTAAGCTTCTTAATATCCTGTAATGTATAATTTTGTACTTTAATTCCTGTAATTTCAAAAACAAATTTTCTTACACAGATACTCATTTTTTGATAAGCACTTCTAACGTCTAATTTGCCAAGATTATATGCATTATATATTTTTTCAAGTTCACCAACATACTTTCTTTTGATGTTTATAATCTTTTCAGGTTTAAGCTCAACTACTTTTATGTTCTTTGAGGAATTATTCTTTATATTCTTAAATAAAACAGCCAAAAAAAATATTCCGCCGCCCACAAATAAAATAGCTAATATTATTACTGGAACAACTGAATACGATAAAGGTTCTTTAATGTCAAAACTAGTATCCATTTTATTTCACATTCTCCTTATGCTTTTCCAAAAGCTCAATTATTTTTGCATCTATATCTTTTGTGTTTGATATAACAGAGGATGCAATACCATATCTTTTAAGCTTATCTATACATCTTTGTTCAAATGACTGTTTCTTCTCTTCCTCTAATGCGACAAATTTCTTGTCTCTTGTAAAGAAATCTGGAAGATAGCTGCCCATCTCAACATCATATACATTTTTGCCTGATAAATCAGCATCACTAACGTCAACTAATAAAACATCGTGTCTCACCAATAATCTCTTTAGGTTGTCTTCCTTAATCTTATCAATACCTGTAATATCTGTAACAATCAAGATAATCATTCTTCTATTGTAATTATGTAAAATAAACTCAAGAGGCTTATTCAAATCCGAATCATTGTCCAACGTAACAGCCTTATGATACGAAGAAAGAATATTTTCAATATTCATCAAACCACTTCTAAATGGAATATGATTAACTGATGTTTTAGTTGCAAATGTTGCACTTACATAGTCACCATTTCTATTAACTAGATATGCAAGTGTTCCTGCACTTAATAATGCAACCTCAGCTTTATCCTGTGTGTCATTTGCATTGGCAAGCATACGACAATTACTATCAATTACAAGCATAATATTATGCTTTTTTTCAGCAATATATTGTCTTACTAAAAGCTTATTTCCTCTTGCAGATGCCTTCCAATCCATATCCTTTATTTCATCACCAGGAACGTATTCACGTAGTTCATCAAAATTCATACTTCTTCCTTTGTAAACAGAATTATATGAACCATCAAGAATTCTAGTTGTAATTTTGTTGGTATTAATTGTTTTATATTTCTTTAAATTAGATTGGATTCTTGAAACATAATTCATTTTCATGGTGTTTTAACAGCTCCTAAAATTGCATCAATAATAGTTTCTTCTTTAATACCATCAGCCATTGCCGAGAAGTTAAGTCCAATTCTATGTCGTAAAATTGAGTAACTCATTGTTTTTACATCATCTGGCGTACAAAAAACTCGTCCATTAATAAGTGCTACTGCTTTTGCAACCTCCATAAACGAAATTGCAGCTCTTGTACTTGCTCCCATAGAAACATATTGTGATAATTCTGGTGGTAAACAAAATTCTGTATTTCTTGATGCCTGAACAATGTCAACAATATATTTTTTAATTGCTGGATCAACATATACTTTCTTTGTTAATTTTTGTAAAAAAATAATATCCTCAACAGAAGCAACCGAATGATTTTCAGAAAAAACATTTGCTTCAATTCTGTCTAAAATTTCTATTTCTTGATTTGTATTTGGATATGAAAGATTTACCTTAAGTAAAAATCTATCTAGCTGAGCCTCGGAAAGTACATATGTACCTTCCTGTTCAACTGGGTTTTGTGTTGCTATTACTACAAACACCTCTGGTAACTTATAGCCCTTGCCACCAATTGTTATTTCATGTTCCTGCATAGCTTCAAGCATTGCACTCTGTGTCTTTGCACTTGATCTGTTAACCTCATCAAGTAATACAAAATTTGCATATACAGGACCAATCTTATCTTCAAATGAATTAGTTGCCATATTATAAGTCTGAGTACCTATAATATCACTAGGAAGAAGATCAGGTGTACACTGAATTCTTGAGAATTTACCATTAACTGCATCTGTCATCACTTTAGCAGCAGTAGTCTTTGCTAATCCAGGCACTGATTCAAGTAATATATGTCCATTTGTCATCATAGCAACCAAAATTGAAAAGCCAAGATATTGTTGACCAACAACCTTACTTCCATAGTAATCACTTAATCTAGATATAATTCCCGTTGCTCTTTGCAATTCCTCTTGTGTTATATCTGTAATATTTTGCATAATCTTTTTCTCTTTCACCTATTATAATTCTTATTTTTCTTTTATATGTAAAACACCAAGCCATGTGCAACCTTCGTAATTTTTACCTGCTTTAACTGCAATTTCTTGCATAAGAGCACTAGCCTCATCATTAGTTAAATTATAGTCAGTTCTTAAAATTGCCTTGCTATTTGTTGATAATTGCTCCACCATTTTGTCAACAATTTCACTTTTATTATATAGCATTCCATTTACCTTATAATATTCATTTTCATCTGTGTTAGCCATATAATCGGAAACATTACTATCATTTACAAATCTTTCATCCTGTACTAGTGCACTATATGAAGTTGCATCTGATAAATTAAGTAATGCATTTGGAAATATTTCATTATCGTTGTTTGTAGAATCAACTATACACCAGTTGCCATTAATCTTAACCTTGTTCCATGCATGAGGGCCTAAACCTGCAAGATTTCCCGTTACAACAACACATTCAAGTCCACAAGCATCTGCAAGAAGCTTGTATGAAGCTGCGTAGCTAGCACATACACCAACTTTCTTACAAAGAATTCCGTACGCATTAAAAGAATCATTAAATTTAGAATCCACGTTCTTAAAGTTAGTTGCTTTTGCACTTTCTAATGCCGCATCATCGTATTTTGCACTATCACATAAATATTGGTTAATTGCTATATCCTTCTCATAATCGCTCATTCCATCTGTAAAGATTTTTTTTGCAACATTGGCTACTTCAGTTTTGAGTTCTTCACGCATCTTATTTGCAGTATCTACATCATAATAGTAATTAACATGTAGCATATAATCTTTTGTATTCATATTAGCAGATTTAAGTCCAAGAATTAATGGATTTTGATATGATGCCTCAAGCATTGCATCAAATACAGCCTGAGAATCTACTTTTTCATTAAATGCACTTACATCAATATCCGTATTGCCCGCAAGCATGTTTTGCGCAAGATATAAAGCTAAATCTGAGTTTGCATATATTCCACTTGAATCAATATCTGTAGCATTACTATTACTTTCTGTTGTTGCTTCTGTTGTTTCATCGGGCTTTGCTTCTGTTGTTGCTTCTGTTGTTGCTTCTGTTGTTGCTTCTGTTGTTTCATCTGGCTTTGACTCTGTTGTTGCTTCTGTTGTTTCATCTGGCTTTGACTCTGTTGTTGCTTCTGTTGTTTCATCTGGTTTTTGTTCATTGTTATCTGATTCATCATCAATTGTAATATCCGGGCCAATAACACCACCCTTTTTCTTAAGCTTATCCTGACGCTCAACAATCTCACTAAATTTGCTTTCAAAAGAACTTTTATCATCAACCTTAACAGTTACACTTTCATCAAGTAATGTATTAGTTGCAACAGCTCTTATATAAGCTGTTTTTCCTTGATATACTACATTATTGAAATCATAATCAATTACCTTTTCAGCAATTGTACCATCACACATTGTTACTGCCATTGTTGTTGGTAAATCCATAATATCATTGTATACCTTGCCGAATCGCTCATTATTTGTATTAAATGCAGAAGAAAAAGGTAATAAATGGCTGTAATCATTTGCCGAAATCATATTAGATAAACCAGATGATTTTTCTTTATTGATAGCCAATACACAATAATATCTGTTATATTTATCATCATATTTATAATCGTTAGATGAATCAGAAGAAGTTGCCATTCCACTTCCAAGCTTATCATCATCTGATATAACCTTTGAACAAAATAAACTATTCATTGAATATACATTTTCAATGTTAAATTTACCACTTGGACTTTGGTCTTTATCTACTTCACCAATCCATTCACAATCTTTTGTTCTGGCAATTACAATAGAATTCTGTAATCCAAATCCATCTAATGTTTCAATATAACAAATTAAATATTCATCTGCTCCATCAACCTTTTCCCATGTTATTTTTGCTCTACCATCTTCAGTAGATGCATAAGTAACCTGAGGTGACTTAGGAATATCATGTTCAATGGATAAAACTGTAATAAGAGACTCATCTAACGCTTTACCAGTTTTTGTATCAACTTTTATATTAATATATAATTGATCAAAATTACCCCAGCTTTGTTCTTGTGAGCCAGCCATATAATTTCCTTTGAGATCCTTTATATCCGTATTGCTAGTTGAGTAATTATGCACTAAACCATTTCCATTTGATGATGGCTTAATGATTATTGAACTAGTTTTTTCATCCCACTCATGAGTAATATTAGTATCCTTCTGTCTGCATGTTTTATCCTGATATACTTCAAAATTCTCATATAAATCCACACCTTCATCATATGGATTAAATTCAACCTTAATTGCTACTTCATCAGTTTTCTTTACTTTAATAATGTCACCACTATACTTTATAGATTTTCTAGTATTACTAGTTAATGATGAATTACCTTGATTTGGTGAATTTGTATTATTGTTAGTTGAAGATGCTGTACCAGAATTATCGTTATTATTAACAGCATCAGTTGTTGCTTCTGTTGTTGAATCCATTCCAGGTACACCAACATTTGGTCCGCCACAGCCAGATAAAGCAAGCATACTAGCTATACTAAGTATTGCAATTTTCTTTTTGAAATATTTTCTCATAATGAAATTATCCTCCGATCATTCAATATATGCTTTTGCATTATATAAGTAATACTTTTTTTATACACTAAAGGTTTCAAAAATATAATATTTAGAAAAATATTATTCTAAATATTTATTTATTTTTCGAAATATAATCCCAAATTGCATATATAACATCTTCCTTGTTCATGTTTTCACATGAAATTTGTACTACTTCTCCATGTAAATCAATATATGAAACATATATCTCTTCACCATTTCTGTGATACAAACAAATTACAGTATTAACGCCATCAATTTGGGATATTTCACTTTTATCAACTTTTGGCATTTGATTTTTTTTACATTTTACAATACTAATGTTGCCTCCATTTTCAAATGCATAAACTGATGACTTAACCTCTGTTGTACTATTATCCTCATCCACTGTTTCATCAGAAAATGTTCCAAATAAAGCGTCATCCTCTAATAATTCACCTTTATCAACAACACATACATTATGATTTTCCTTTGTAAACTGATCAATTTGTGCTACTGCACTTTTTTCTTCGTCTAATGTTATTTTGTTATTGGTACTGCTGAGCAATAAAACCAAGCACAACAAAGCAGCAGCGCTAACAGCTGGAATAAAATAATATATTTTTTTAGATTTCTTTTTGGCATTACTAAAGCTAACAATATTTTGACCACTATTAATATTTTGATTGCTATTTTCATTTTGATCATGATAATCATTTTTAGCCTGCTCAGCCTTCATTTTTTCTTTAATGTCAAGTTTCCAATTTTCAGGAGTTTTGACACTATCATATAGTCGTTTATATTGATTATCCATTATATCCTTCCTTACTTAACACATTCTTTAATTTTTCTCGACCACGCTTTAGAAGAGTTTTTACTGAATTTTCATTTTTATCAAGAATTTCAGCTATCTGATTAATTGGATATCCCTCATAATAAAACATATAAAGTGGTACTTTATATTTTTCTGGCAATTCAACAATTGCTTCATATAAAGAGTTATCCGATTCATCATTAAAATAAAAAACCTCTTTCTCAGCAATGTTTTCGTCAAGTCCTTCTGTGTTCTTGTTCCAACTACTAGTTAAGAAAGTTTTAGCACAGTTAGTTGCCACTCTAATTAACCATGCCTTTAAGTGTGCTTCACTTAAAATAGTATCTTTATATTTTACTAATCTTAAAAATGTTTCCTGATATATGTCCTGTGCATCAGTCATATTCTTAGTGTACGTTATTGCCACTCTAAGTACCATGTCTGAATAAACATCAACCGCCTTATCCAAATCTACTGCGTAGGACTGATTACTTTCTTTTCTATTCATGTTTTTTCTCCAAGCAAAAAGCATATTAGTGTATCTACATAGTTTTACATACACAGACATTATAACACCAAACATATATTAACAATTAGTAAAACATTATTAACCTGTTAATTTTTTACCTCCTTTATTATTATCTGTAATCCCACGTTTTTTTCGTCTCAAAATATATACTTTTTAAATCAAAAAAAAGTTTCAAAAAAGAATAAAAATCTTAAATTCTTTTTTGAAGCTTTTTGTTTTATATCTTTTCGAATCTGTATTCTTGAATAATATCTGGATATTTATATTTATCCACTTTACTCATAAACATGTCATATGGTCTTGCACATATTTTAAATGGAGCATATAAGCCTTGATAAATCACTAGTTTTTCACCTGTTTCAGAATGACTTGCAAAAGCCAAAACCTTATATAAATACTGGGAATTGTCTTCCTTTATCCATTCTCTTTTAAAATGTTTAACAATATCACCCACATTAATTCTTGAGTTTTCATAAACATTATCTTTATAAATCGAATCATCCTTTGACTGATTTATTGTTTCAGAAAGCTCCTCATATTCATCATTATCTAAGGATACAGGTACTCCAGTTTTTCCTTCAATATGAACGCCTCCATACCAAGTACCTTTTATTTCAAAAACATCACCAATTTCATACTCACTTGAGAATTCATCATTTTTCTTAATAATTTTTATTTTTGACATAATACTTCTCCTGCTTTAGATTATAGTCATATTCTTATGTCCAACAAACATATCCATAACATTAGCTATTTCCAAAGAAACCTCTTTATCAATAAAAAGACTATCCTTTCCACTTTCAATAGATTTAATAAAGTCTGCTAATTCATATCGAATTCCTTCACCATCTAACTGGTAAAAATATCGTTTATTTTCTGTTGGATTTTCATATCTAATTTCAAAATAATCTGTTTTCCACCATGGAGCAGGCACAAAAATATATCCATTTGTTCCAGATATTATAAGCTGCCCCTCTGATTTTACACCATTACCAACTTTTACAGACGCAACCGCTTTAGGATATATAAGAGATATATTTGTAAAGCCATCAAAATCTATTTCTTCGTCTATAAAATTTGTTACAAATCTTATATCCTTATAATCAGTTCCTAAAATCTGAAAAACAGGAAGCAATGCAGTTGGTCCCCAAGCAGTAATACTACTCCACTCTTTTTTTAGATATTCTTTATCTTTTTTAACTTCATCTAACAAACTAGTACATACAGCGTCAACAGAGACAACCTCACCTATCTTTCCTGCACTAACCAATAGTTGCAATCTATGATATGCAGTTGAATACGCAGTTCTAAGTGCCTCAGTTAAAATAAGACCTTTTTCTTTTGCAAGATCAAAGAGTTCTAAATACTGTTGTTTATTATATGCAATGGGCGATTCGCATAGCACATGCTTTCCTTTAAGAAGCGCCTTCTTCACTTGCTCATAATGTAGATTAGGTATTGAATGAATATATACTGCGTCTGACAATTCTAATATCTCGTCGTAGCTTTCTGTAACCACTGGTGCTTTATTAACTATTTTAGATAAGTTAACTGGATTATCTGAACATATTCCAGAAACAGTTATTCCATTAACAAACTCCGTTTCTGTAAAAACCTTATTAAGATATTTATCATTTCCAACAATGCCAAGCTTAACCGACCTTTTCTTTTCACGTATTTCTGAACTTGAAATACCTTCTGTTCTTTCTAGATAAACCACCTTACAATATGCATTTAAATAGTCAAAATGGCCTTTCCAATCCGAACCAACAGTGAAAATATCTATATCATACTTTCTTATGTCGTCAATTTTCTGACCTTCATATTCTTCAACAATTATTTCATCAGCTATACCAGTTGCTCTTATTGCTTCTATTCGCTCACTAAGTGACTGATGTACATTAATCTTTCCACGTGTTTTATCAAAATCATCAGCAGTTACCCCAACAATAAGATAGTCCCCTAAAGCTTTTGCTCTTTCCAATAATCTAATATGGCCATAATGAATCATATCATATGTTCCATATGTAATGACTTTTTTCATACAATACTTCCTCACTTAATGTTATTTAAGTATTCCTCTATCAAAAAGGTCATGTAACGCATCTATTAGGCACTTGTTATCTTCCATAGATAAATTACCAATATGACCAACTCTAAATACCTTATCTTTTAATGCTCCACCATTAGGACAAATCCAAATTCCATATTCATCCTTAAGAATCATAAACAAATCATATGCTGAACAATTTCTTGTTGCTACTGGTGTAACAGCATTTGACAAGCTTTCAGAACATATATCTAAAGGTAAATCCTTAATTCCCTCTCTAAAATTCTTAGCAAGGCTTGCAATGTACTCCTGTTCTTTTTCCAATCCACCTTTGCTATCAATTTCTTTAAGTCTCTCATTAATTTGAATAAGTGTACCAACTGCAGGTGTAAAAGGAGTCTGACCTCTTTCTGCATTCTTTAATGCATCCTTTAAATCAAAATACAAAGATTTAACATTATTATTTTGAATGATTTCCACTACTTTACTTGACATTAATATAAGAGAAATACCTGGAGGACAGGCTAAAGCCTTCTGTGAGCCAGTTATCATAACATCAATTCCAAGCTCCTTTACATTAAGTTCGTCAGCAATAAAAGAGCTAATTGCATCAACAATATATAACATATTATTCTTCTTACAGAAATCACTTAATAATTTACCATCATAATGTACTCCTGTAGAAGTTTCATGTATGTTAACCAAAAGACCTGCATATCCTTTGTTATTATATACGTCAAGCATATCGCTTGTAAGTGCTTGTCCTACATTAAGCTTAAGAACATCGCATGGTATTTCGTGAATATTACATATGTCAACAAATCTTTGTCCAAAGCTTCCACCATTAATAACCAAAACCTTATCATTTTTTGTGAAAATATTCATAACAGCAGCTTCCATTGATGCTGTACCAGAACCAGTAATAAAAACAACTCTTGAAGAGTTATCTGCCTTGGCTAATTCCTTAATTCTTCTCTCGTTGTCAAGCATTAGTTCTGAAAATTCAGGTGTTCTAAAATATGGAACGTCCAATGCACCTACTGTTTTTACCACTTCGCTTGATTGAACTGGTCCTACTGTAAAATTTATCATATAAATTCCGCCTTTCCGTAAAGCAAAAATACATTTACAAACAATAAATTAAGGTTATCATAATTGATTACTATCGTCAACAATGCCAAAATCAATTTATCGTTTCCATAATATCAATCTCGCCACACTTTGGCCATTGTCCATAATAGCTTTCATCAGTAGGCATCATCCATGCAGCTGGCCACAATCCCTTTCCTCCTACTATTTTCACGTACATAAATCCTTATAAAAGAATTATTCTCTCTATATATTCATATCATTTTATTATTTTATATGTTGTTTTCTTTACTTTTTTGTTGCTTTTTTTACATATTAAATTTAATATAAAAATAACCTAATTGTATGTTAAATATTTATATTTATGAAAAGTATTCACAAGAACTATTTTTTTAAAAAATCAATACAAAACAATATATTAAGCATATATTTTTTTATATTATTATACTAGTTTACAATATATCAGGAGGCAAATTTTTATGGAAAAGGATTATGTATATCAGGAATATATACGACGGGAAGAAAACATATTACATGCCCAATACGATCCAGAGCTTGAATTTTATTCTGTAATTAAATCAGGTAACGTAGATAAAACTAAAGAGCTTTGTAGCATTCCAATCGGTGATAAGGGAGGATTAGGCGAGTTATCTTTAGACCCTATTCAAAATCTCAAATATCACTTTGTTATATCTACTGCAATAACTGCAAGATACTGCATTGAAGGTGGATTAGATATGTCAACAGCCTTTAGCTTAAGTGATTATTACATTAAAAAGGCTGATATGGCAACCACCAAAGAAAAAATAAATGAATTGCACACTGCAGTATGTATAGAATATGCAACAAGGATGAAAAATCTACGCAAAAAGCGAATTACCTCAAAGCCAATTGCAAAATCCATTGATTACATATCTGAACATTTGCATACAAAAATAACTCTTGAAAACCTTGCAGAGCACACTAAGTTAAACCCTTCATACCTATCAAGATTATTTAAGCAAGAAACAGGATTAACTATAAGCGAATACATTCAGAACACAAGAATAGAAACTGCCAAAAATATGCTTATATATTCCGACTACTCCTCTGCGGAAATTGCTTCTATTTTGTCTTTTTCAGATCAAAGTTATTTTACAGAAGTATTTAAGAAGCACACTGGCTTAACACCAAAAAAATATCAATCAATGCATTTAAATCAAACTGAAATTGGAAACAATTACAAAAAGCAATAAAAGCAAAACACAGAGCAAGCAAATACATGCCATACTCTGTGTTTATTTTATATTATAGGAAAAAATTTATATTATGACATATACAACACAATATCTGTATTATCAGTCATAAGTTCTTCTTTAACATAGTTACCTTCAATTTCTTTTCCGTTAACTATAAGCTTCTTGCATCCAGACTCAACATGTCCTGGATTTTTGACTTCTATATGTAAATGCTTTCCTCTAAAGTCCTTTTCAATTTCAAAACCATCCCATGTAGCTGGAATAGCAGGTGCAATCTTTAAGCCGTAGAAATCTGGTCTCATACCCATTATACCTTCAACACATCCAACCATTACTGTGGATGCAGTACCAGTTAACCAATGTACATGAGAACGTCCAAAATGAGGACTTGCCTTACCTTCTGTAAACTGACCATAGCAATATGGCTCAAGCTTTCTAATTTCTGCTTTATCATTTTGAGCAGCAGGTGAATTTTCTATAAAGTACTGAAAAGCTCGCTCTCCATGTCCACGTAATGCTTCTGCAAGAATTATCCAGCCTTGAGATTGAGAGAATATACCTGCATTTTCTTTCACACCCTGATTATATATTACAGCTAATGCTCCATCAAATGCATGCTCATGATATGGCGGATCCATAAGAACTGCACCAAACGTAGTATTCAACTGCTTATAAACATTATCAAGAGCCAAATCAGCCTGCTTATCTGATGCAAAACCACTAATTACAGACCAGCTCTGTGGATTAAGCCACATATTAGCCTCCACATCATCTCTCTTACCAATAACCTCACCCTTTTCCGTGAAGCCTCTAATGAATCTATCCTCATTCCAGCATAAATCCTGAATTAATTTACCTAGCTTTTCCTGACTTTCATCAAGATATTTGATATACTCTTCATCCTTCTTATATTCTGCAAATTTTCTTAAAATTGTCATTCCAAGGTAAAACTGTAAAGCTACAAATGAAGACTCTCCATCCTTACCAAGTCTAAGACAATCATTCCAATCTGCATATAACCCAGCAGGCATACCATGTGGACCAAGGTGATTCATAGAAAATTCTATTGCTCTTTGTAAATGATTATATACTGTTCCCTCATCCTTATTAGCATACGGAATAACCTCGTCAATAAAGTCCATATTACCTGATTCAGAAACATATTTGTAAACTGTAGGGAATAACCACAATGCATCATCTGCTCTATATGCAGGATGACCAGTTTCTTTTACATATGAAGCGTCATCAGGAGTATCCTCATGTCCTGCATTATGAGTGAATTTAACAAGTGGTAAACCACCACCATTATCAACCTGCGCTGATAACATAAATCTTATCTTCTCGACAGCCATTTCTGGAGCTAAATGAATCACACCCTGAATATCCTGAACTGTATCTCTATACCCATATCCATTTCTAAGTCCACAGTATATAAAAGAAGCAGCTCTTGACCAAATGAAAGTCATAAAACAGTTATATGCATTCCAAGTATTTATCATTGTATTAAACTCTTCACTTGGTGTCTTAACCTGGAAATGTGATAACTGGCCATGCCAATATGAAATAAGCTCTTCAAGCTCTTTTTCACATATTGCAGAAGGATTTGCATAACTATCCATAATAGCCTTTGCTTCATCATTTTCTTTAAGTCCAAGTACAAATGCAATTTCTTTTGTTTCATTTGGTTCAATCTCAATGACTGTAGCAAGTGCGCCACATGAATTTTCGTTATAGCTTAATACATTACCTAAATCACCATTTACAACTCCATCTGGATTTCCATAACCATTACATCTGCCAATAAATGCTTCCTTATCGCCACAGTAAGATGATACTTTAGCTCCTGCTAGACCAAATATTCTATCAGTAGCTCTCTTTTCGTCAATATATTTTCCTTCTGGAAGTGTATCTAGGTTTCCATGAACAGTCTGTCTAATTCTATTCTCAACGAAGTTTGTTCTTGAAATAAACATTGAATACTGAAGATTAACCTGATCCTGCTCATAATTACTGTTATTAGTAAATTCTGCATAACCAGTAACTGTAAGTGTTCTCTTAACACTATCCTTATTAGTAATCTTTAAATTCCATACCTCATGAGATTTATTAAGTGGCACATAATATAATGCCTCAGTATGAATATTGCTATAATCAGAAATTATCCTTGTATATGCAGTACCATGATGACACTCATTCTTATATTCATTTAAATCCTTACCAACTGGTTGCCAAGATGCAGACCAATAGTCTTTACTGGCATTATCTCTAATATAAATATATCTGCCAGGCTGGTCGAAATTATTAAATACATATCTTAAAATTCTTCCATTTGCACCTGATTTTGCAAAACTATATCCACCTGCATTGTTAGAAATTAATGCACCATATTCAGGTGATCCCAAATAATTTGCCCATGGAGCTGGTGTCTTAGGGTTTGTGATTACATATTCACGTTTTTCATTGTCGAAATATCCAAATTTCATACTATATTTTCCCTCCTACAATATAAATTAATTATCCTAATACGATTTCAATTCTATTAATATCTTTATCTAATTTGGCAATATCCATCTTACTAAGTAATGCCTTGCTATCCTTAATTTCAAGCTTAATATCATCATTACAAATAGCAGAAATAATACTATATTCACCGTAGTCCAAGCTATCTTTGTTAATAACTGTTACCTCAAACCTATTTCCACCAAAATTCAATTTAAGAATAGCTTTATTATCCTGATCATATTGTTCTTTAACAAGCTTTGGTTCAATTGACAAATCTCCTAAATCGCCCTTTACACCAAATACTTCAGTTACAAAAGTGAGCATATACCAACTAGCAGCACCAGTTAAATAATGATAAAGACCTCTTCCTGAACCATCAAAATACTCTGGAATTCCTGGATATATCTTTGAAGCTTCAAAATCCATTGCCTGATCAGCTAAGGACTGAAGTGCCTTATATCCTTCCTTAACAAAGCCTCTTTGATAAAGTGCATTTGCATACATTACTGCCATATGAGAGAATACAGCTCCATTCTCCTTTTCCCCATAGGCAAAGCCAAACATTCTTCCAAAATCAAATTTTTCCTCATGGAAATTAGTGTTTAGTCTATATCCACCAATATCCTTCTTATATAGGTATTTATCAGCAGAATAACATATTTTTTCAACCTGCTCTTTTGTAGCAGTCTTACTCATAACAGAAAATACCTGTCCAGTTAACATCATTCTTACTTCATTAGGGAAATAACCCTCAACCCTATTTTTGTTGTCGTCATAATAGCTGTTAAACCATCCTTCAAGCCTACTGTCATCCTGTCCTTCAATCCATTCTGTATCACGAATATGTTTCTTAATCCATTCAGATTTACTCTTTAAGTTTTTAACTAAATCAACTACATTAACAGTCTTTTTGTTGCCACTTACATAATGTCCACATTTTGATAAATAATTTGAAAGTACCTCTTTCTTTTTTTCAATACTATTATATAAATCATCACCATCTTCTAATAAAATAGCAATTTCTTCAAGAAATTCAACTTCATCTAATCCTAGTTCATTATGTGCACGTAAAAGTAAATCTGCAATATCACTTAAATTGCCTGCATAAGCACATGTAAAGGCAACACTTTCTCCATTAGTAGCAGCCATATCAAGAGCATCATTCCAATCTGCGCCTCTAAGCTTAATATGATTATGCTCACCAACCTCGTAGAAAGAGCAAAGATGTTCAAGTAAAATATGTTCTAATATAGTACCTTTATATACATTTCCTGATGTAGTTTTCTGGAATACACCGTAGCTTTCATTCCATTCTTTATCAAGTGCAGTGCCTCTTTCTTTTTGCTCATCCTTAAAATAAGTAGCAGTTTCATTAAGAATATCTAAATCACCTGTTTGATTAATATAAAGCATTGTGGTCATAAAAGGCCAAACACCATGATCCATCCAAACACGTGCTATTCCATTTCTATCTGCAATAAATTCACCCTGCTTTGAGCCAATAATAGTAGCATTTGTTCCGTCAACTCTTACTCCGCCATAATTGTCAACAATCATTCTTCTAACACCACTTGGATCCATAATGAGAAGAGACAAGCAGTCCTGCCATAAATCTCTCCAACCTCTTCCGCCACGTCCATAATCATGGTGTGGAAGGAATGAACAACCATATATTCTTCTTAAGAATGGTTGAAAGCTAACCCATCTCATAAAACCATCAAAATCTTTGTTTCCAGTTTTATAATCAACATTAACTTGATTACTCCAATGTAGCTGAAGTCTTTGTTTTGCTTCTAAAACCTTAGCTTCATTACAGTAGTACTTCATTGTCTCATCAATATCATCTGAATTATCAGTAGCGCCCATTACGATGATATAGCTTGTTTTCTCTCCACAATTAAGAGTAACTTCGTCAAATTTAATTCCACCTAATGCCTCTTTTCCTTCACATGAATATCCTGATTTAACACCTTCAGCATTATCCATTATTGCTCTAGGATTACTAAATGAACCACCTTCTCCAATAAAATCTTCGACAACAGGATAAAATGAAGCCGGATTATTTCCCTTACCTGTTATTCCACAAACGAAATATGTAATTTCATTTCTTCTATGTCCACGTTCATCAAAGGATAAAGTTGGTTTAACTAAAACACCATTATCTGTAGTTTTTATTCTGTGTAATAAAGAAGTAACATGTCTATGATCTCTTATATTATCAGCACTTCTTCCATATATAGGAACTGCTGCTACAGGAGTAAATGTACATGCTTCCTCTGAAATATTCTCAATAGTAACAAACATAAGCTCAACATTATAATCTATTGGAACAAAGGATAAAACTTCTGACTTTAATCCATACTCCTTTGTTTTTCTTGTAAGCTTCTGCCACATAAAACCAGCCTCTAGCTTACTGTCATCCTGCTTATCAGTAAATTTCTTAAATTCCTGTTCCGCAGAAGAACCAGCTAAAGACCATGCTCCTTTGTCCTTAATCTTACACCAAAAATTTCTTGTGCTCTTGTTGTTATGAAGATTTTCTGAGCTTACAGGCTCTAACAAAAAGCTATTTTGATCTAATTTAATATCTCCACCTAAATTAGGTGTAATCGAGCCCTTTATTCCCTTTTCACCAGCAACTGGAAAATATAGATAGCTATGATTTTCAGGCTTATCAATTGTAAAAACCGCATCATTGTTTAAGAAATTAATTTTACTCACAAAAATCCTCCATTCATAAAAGCAACTTACTATAGGTATAGCTATTAACAAAATAAGTATATCTACTCACGTTTCCAATTCTATAATTCATTTATAGCAAAACTCTAAAAATATATATATGGTGGATTTTACATTTTTATAACTATTGTGACATAATTATTAATTCATATTTTCGTAAAATTTAACTACCTTTTTATACTCTGAAGGAAGGGTAATTTGTTCAACATTTATTGATCCTTCTTCCTCTTCAGTTGTTCTATAAATATACTCCCCTTCTACAATTGTATCTCCTTCAATTAACGAAACAACAATATAATTCTTGTCATCTAATATAAATGAATCTACAATTGCAAATTCTCTTTCTGTGCCGTCTGATACAGTAATACTTATTACGTCATATTCTTTTGTATTTTCTTGTGTAACTTTATTTATATCTTCATTGCTATTTTTCTCTAACATTTTTCTCTCCTTTACAAAACGTTATACCTAAACCGTTTTTTCTTTTCTATCCATATTAAGATTGTATTTCCACTTCCATATAGCAACAGAAATAATAATAGCATAACCAATAATACTATATTTATCGGGCAATTCATTTAAGAATAATCCCCCCAGTATTGCCGCAAAAATAATCTGCGAATAATCAAATACTGAAATTTCTTTTGCAGGAGCTTTTGTATATGCTTTAGTAATTGATAACTGTCCACCTGCCGCAGCCACACCTGCCATAATCAACAAAACTAACTGTTTTAATGACATAGGTTCATATCCAATAATAAAAAACGGCAAGGTTGCAATAGTTGTAAATATTGAGAAAAACATTACTATTACAGGACCTCTTTCTCCTGCTTTTCCAAGCTTTCTAACAAATGTATATGCTGTACCTGCCCCAAATCCACCTAAAAGACCAATTAAGCCATAAAAAGAGGTAACATTAAGAGATGGTTTAATTATAAAAATAGTTCCAGCGAATGCTAATATAACACACAACCATTCAACTTTATTTGCAAATTCTTTAAGTATAAACGCAGACATAATAATTGCAAAAAAAGGTGACATTTTATTTAACATATTAGAATCAGCTAAACCTAATTTATCAATAGCATAAAAATTGCATATCATTCCAATGCCACCAAACAAAGAACGCATTATCAATCCAAACCAACTTGTTTTCTTAATATAAAAGCCTTCTTCACTTCTAGCCAATAGTATTGTTGATACTATAGCTGCAATTGCATTTCTAAAAAAAACCTTTTGCATAGTAGGTAAATCTCCCGACAATCTAACAAAAAATGTCATTAGTGAGAAAAAGAAACCTGCAAAAATGATAAAAACTATTCCTTGTGTCTTGTTGTTCATATAATCCTCTCCCTGTATAGTTTTTACGCCAAACTTTATTATAAACTTTTTATATACAATATAATCAGTCAAACTACTATTATTAGATAAAGTATAATAATATGATATACTACTATTTCATTAGTATATCAATTACTTTTTTATATTTTTATTATACGGTAAGCATAAGCCTATAACACTTCAAATAAAAAAATAGATGTGTTCAATTAATTAAACACACCTATCATATATCATATTATTTTATTAGTTAATTATTTCTTTAAAGAATTCAGTAATATCGCTTCTCTCATCCTTAGTATATTGTATTGCAGTTCTTGGATGCTGATTATATAAACCAGTTAAAAGGTACTGTAAATCGTACCCCCACTTAATTCCTTCTTCTTTAAGAGGAATCATATGCTCTTCAATAAACTTAAATACTGGATATACATTATACTTTGGATTCTTCAAGAAACCAAGAAGTAATTCCATAGCACAGTTACCAGCTCCTCTTCCCATTGAAAGATAAGTTGCATCTAACCAATCAACACCATCTCCACATGCTTCAATTGTATTAGCAAAAGCAAGCTTCTGATTATCATGAGCGTGAATACCAACCTTCTTGCCTGACTTAGCAGCAAATTCTAAGAATAAATCTGCAATTCTATTCATCTGCTCTGGATAGATAGAACCGAAGCTATCAACAATATAAAGAACATCAACAGGAGTCTGAGCAAGCATATCTAAGGCAACGGAAATATCTTCCTTTTGAGCATTTGAAATAGCCATAATATTACAGCTTGTCATATATCCCTTCTTAGCTGCATCTTCAATCATATCAATTGCCTCTGGCATCTGATGAATATATGCAGCAACACGAACTAAATCAACAGGACTATTTACCTTCTGATCAAAATCATCCTTATTGTGTCTTCCAATATCAGCCATAATAGCTAATTTAAGATCAGTATCATTATCCCCTACAATCTCTCTAATATGATCATCCGAGCAGAACTTCCATTTTCCAAATTTAGTCTCATCAAATACAGCCTTCGAAGCACGGTATCCAAACTCCATGTAATCCACACCAGCTTTAATATTAGCTTTATATAAATTCTTTACAAATTCATCAGAAAAATAAAAATCGTTTACTAATCCACCATCTCTAAGTGTAGCATCAACTACCTTTATACTATCTCTGTAACCTAATAACTTCTTAATATCCTTCATAACACATGTCCTCTCATACCATATTGATATCACTCTGGCAGATTATATAATGTGGCTTTAAAGTAATTGCACTTCACTGCGTCAAAGCGATAAATAAAATTTAGCAGATTATTCATAGGTAGTCAACCTTTTTTTGAAAAATCTGCTATATAATTTATTTTATTATCTTAAGCAAAGCTTCAAAGCTATAAATCTAATCCTTTATTCTCTTCACATCCCATAACAATATTCATACACTGAATAGCTGCTCCTGATGCGCCTTTACCAAGGTTATCAAAATTTGCTGTAACAACAATACGATCTTCATTACCAGTAACATAAATCTTAAGACCATCCCAGCCTGATTTATCATTGCCTGGAATAAATCCACTAGCAGCTGTTTCATCATCTTTTGGGGCAACCTTTATAAACTGCTCGCCCTCATAATATTTTGTAAAATATTCAATAAGACTATCAACAGTAACATCTTTACTTAACATATTAGTAAAGAAAGGAACTGAAACAATCATTCCACTATAATAATCATCAACTACAGGAATAAAAATTGGTGTTCTATCAAGTCCTGATATAGCCTTCATCTCTTTTAAATGCTTATGCTGTTGTGTAAGCGCATATTCTCTTCCTGAAGAAAATGTACTTGGTCTATCCTCACTCTCATATACAGCAATTGTCTTCTTTCCTGCTCCACTATATCCTGATATGGCAAAACAGCTTATAGGATAATCCTTTGGAACAATTCCACCACTTACTAATGGATATACAACTGAAGCAAAACCAGTTGCAAAGCATCCTGGCACTGCAATTCTTTTACCATGCTTAATTGCATTTCTATGTTCATCGGATAGTTCCGCAAATCCATAAGCCCATCCTTCTTCAGTTCTATGAGCTGTAGAGGTATCAATAATTATTACATTATCATTTTCAACAAGTGAAACTGACTCTTTAGCCGCCGCATCTGGCAAACACAAAAATGTAATATCCGACTGATTAATCATTTTCTTTCGTTCTTCTGGATCCTTTCTAAGCTCTTTATCAATCTTTAATAATTCTATATCATCGCGATTCTGGAAACGCTCAAAAATTCTTAAACCAGTTGTACCTTCGCTACCATCGATAAATATTTTTTTCTTCATATCACTTATTATCCTTTCGTTTTTTTGATATTATACACTCATAATTTTAAATGTCTAGTGGTTTTTATTTATCATATCTACTCGTTTTTTACATCATTAACAGATAACACATTAATTCCTTCAATATTATTCATATCTACTACAGTTTCTTCTGTGTTAGTATTCTCCATCTCATAAGATATTCTTTCCTTTGGTAAAAGCCTCTTAAGTATATCTTCCATTCTCCTATAATTAATTGGTTTACCTATATACTCATCAAAGCCTTCAGCAATAAGCTTATCTCTTATACCACTCACTGAATTAGCTGTAAGTACAATTATCTTACCTTTTCCAGTGTTTAGCTTATAATGTTCATATCTTTCTCTTATCATATGCATAGCCTCAACACCATCCACCTCAGGCATCATTTGATCCATAAATACAATGTCATAATTCTTTTTGCCACACATTTCATAAGCTTCCATACCACCTGACGCAGTATCAATTTTTATTCCATAATGACCAAGACCTTTGCTTACTACTTTTCTATTTATTTCATTATCATCTACAACAAGAATTTCTGCACTACAAATTCTAAGCTTACCTAACTTAAAGTCATTTCCTGCATCATCAAGTTTAACTCTTCTTAAATCAATAGGATTGGCGTCCACAACCTTTTGAGGAATAATTGCCCTAAATAAAGAACCCTTTCCGTATTCACTCTTAACCTTAAGCTCTCCATCCATAAGGTCTACAAAGCCCTTTGTAATTGCAAGGCCAAGTCCTGTGCCCTCAATACTTTGATTCTTCTTAATATCAGCTCTAGAGAAATTCTCAAAAATCAGTTCCAAATCTTCTTGTTTTATTCCAACTCCTGTATCTTTTACAGCAAATTGAACATCTAACATCATGCCGTTATGTTCAAGCACCATAACACTTAATTTGACTTTACCGGTCTTAGTGTATTTTACAGCATTATTCAGTAAATTAATAAGGATTTCCCTTATTCTAACCTTATCCCCATACAATTTGCATGGCAATCTAGGATCAATGCTCATCTCAAAATCAATACCTTTTTGCTTTGCTTGAGATTCAATAATTAAATATACATCACGAAGCATAGTTGCAGGATAGTAATCAGAACAAACAAGCTCCATTTTACCTGCCTCTATCTTAGATATATCAAGTATTTCATTAATAAGCGCCAACAATGTATTAGAAGCACTTTGAATATCTTCAATATACTCTTTTGCTTTTATAGGTATATTCTCCTGCAAAGCTAACTCTGAAAATCCTATAATTGCATTCATAGGAGTTCTAATTTCATGAGAAATATTAGCCAAAAATGTACTCTTTGATTTACTCGCTGCATCAGCATCTTTTTTTGCCTTTTCAATTGCATGCAAATTAGCAATATGTTCTGTTTCATCAGTAACAGAAATAATATAACCTATTACATCATCATACGTATCCCTAATCTTACTAATATTAAGTTCACAAGTAAGCTCACGAGCAACACTTACAGCTGTAACACTATGAGAGTTTCTTGTAAAATCAAAAATTTCCGAACCAATATTAAACAAATTATCAATTGTAATATTTCCAGCTGTTACACTATAATCTGCAATATAAAAGAAGTCCTTTGCAGCATTATTTACAATCTTAAGCTTATAATCTAAATTAAATATAAGAATAGGAGTATTCAATGAATTATATATATACTCAGACATATTATTCTCATCTACTTCACACCTATTTATAGCAGTTACAGCCATGTCAAATACAACTAAAGCAATAAATTGCGCCATAGAACTACCTGGAAAAGCACCCTTTCCAAGAAGTGGAAGTATTGTATCAAATACCATACCTATAAGCATTACAATTAATACAATCATAAAATATCTTCCAAAACATTTTATTCTTCTGGGATTTTCTTTTCTAAACATTGTACATGTTGATATAAAAATAAAAACTGCAATTATAATTAAAAATATAGTATAAAAACTATTTTGAATAGTTTTATTTAATGAATAAGTGATACCATTTCCTACTTTGTAATATACAGCTTGATCTTTTCCTATTATCAATGCATATATAACAAACCCTAGCATAGAAAATTTTTCAAAAAACTTGGCACTTTTTTCTTTAATCGGGGCAATCTTAATTACCATCTTAAGTGCAAAATATAAATACATAAATGTACCTAATAAACCAATTGTTCTGCAAACATAAGCCACCTGTATAGATTGCTGTATTGAAATTGCACCAAATCCTACCCCCCACAGTCCACTTGAAAGTGCTAATAAGCAAAACAAAACATCTAATTGAGAACTCTTTCTATTAGAATGAAATATTTTAGCTGCATAAGAAAACGAAATTACTCCACAAGCAAAAACAATATGTGAAAAATAATCAAGCATAGGCGACTCCTTTCGCAATAAAACTTGTTATAATATATCATTTATATATAGATAAAAATAGTGCACTCCCCAATGTCTAAAGCCAGTAGAAATGCGGTAGCCATATTTCAAATTTCAATTAAATTTTCTTAATTAATAATACCATATTGCCATATTTGCCACAATATAAATCCTGCTATATCTCCTCAATAAATATACCAAAAATCAATCATTTTTTTGGAATAAAATTCTCTTGTTTACAAATACTAAAATTATAATTCAACATAATAAGGAGAAAAAAAATGATAACAATTGAGAAAATATACGGTAGAGAAATACTAGACTCTCGTGGCAATCCAACTATTGAAGCAAAGGTTATTTTATCTGATAGCACCATAGGTACTGGATGCGCACCTAGTGGTGCTTCCACTGGAGAATACGAAGCACTCGAGCTTAGAGATAACAACAAAAAACGTTATAATAAAAAAGGCGTGGAAAAAGCCGTAGAAAATATTAATAACAAAATTAGTTCTGGATTATGTGGTTTTGATGCATATGATATTAATGCTTTAGATAATGCTATGTTAAAAATTGATGGAACAAACGATAAGTCAAAGCTTGGTGCTAATTCAATATTAGCTGTATCCATTGCATGTGCATATGCTGCGGCAACCTCCCAAAAAATCCCACTTTATAAATTTCTTGGTGGAATAAATGCTATTACCCTTCCCGTTCCTATGATGAATATATTAAACGGGGGTATGCACGCCTCAAACACTGTAGATACACAAGAATTTATGATAATGCCTGTTGGAGCTAGTTCCTTCAAAGAAGGCTTACAATGGTGTTCAGAAGTATATCATAATCTTGCCAAAATACTATCTGAAAAATCATATTCAACAACTGTTGGGGATGAAGGAGGCTTTGCCCCTAATCTAACAGGGGATATAGAGGCTATCGAATTAATTATTTCAGCAATCGAAAAATCTAATTATAAGCTTATAGACGACTTCGTAATTGCTATAGATGCCGCTTCTTCTGAGTGGAAATCTGATAAGGGATGTGGATACTATACACTTCCAAAATCAGGTGTACACTATACATCTGAAGAATTAATAGAATATTGGAGCAAACTAATTGAAAAATATCCTATTTTTTCAATTGAGGATCCTCTTGATGAAAATGATTGGGAAGGTTGGCAAAAAATAACCCATCAATTAGGTAATAAAATGCAGCTTGTAGGTGATGATTTATTTGTTACAAACATCAATCGTCTTTCAAATGGATTAGAAAGTAAATGCGCTAATTCTATTCTTATTAAACCTAACCAAATTGGAACTATATCAGAAACACTTTCAACAATTAGACTTGCACAAAAAAACAACTATTCTACAATTTCCTCACATAGATCTGGAGAAACAACAGACACCTTTATATCTGATTTAGCTGTTGGATTAAACATGGGACAAATAAAATCAGGAGCCCCATGCAGAGGTGAACGAATTGCTAAGTATAATCGATTACTACAAATTGAAGAAGAACTAGGTAATACCGCAAACTATATAGGGAAAAATTTATTTTCTAAATTCAATTAAAATAAAAGAGACGACATACAAATCATTATAATGTCGTCTCTTTAATACTACTAAAATACCAGCTAAATTAACTAGAAAAAATTATTGTTGTTATTATTAATATTATCATCAATTATTGGAATTTTTTTCTAACAAGTATTTTTCAAAATCAACAATTGGAATTGGTTTAGAAAAATAATATCCCTGTATATAATCACAACCAATCTGTGCAAGTTTTTCAACTTGTTCTTTTGTTTCTACGCCTTCTGCAACTGCATCAAGTCCCATCATATTAACTAACTGCATGCAAAATTCTAAAACATTTCTCTCTGAGCCTGGAACATAATTCTTAATAATACTCATATCCAATTTAAGTACATCAATATCAATACTATTAAGCGTTGTTAATGAAGAATAACCTGTTCCAAAATCATCTAATTCAATAACAAAACCTGCATCATGAAACTTTTCAATGATATCAGTAATAACTCCTGCATTTTCAATGAACGCAGTCTCTGTCACCTCAAAATGAATCAAGCTATGATCAATTCCAAAGGCATCTACAAATCCAATGATATTATCTGCAAGGTCTTCCACTTCAAAGTCTCTTCTAGATAAATTAATAGAAATAGGGACAAGACATTTATCCTCTTTCTTCCATCTGTCAAGTGTATGACATACTTGTTCAAATACATAACCATCTAAATTTTTAATAAACCCATTCTTCTCAAATATAGGAATAAACATTCCAGGATTCATAAATCCAAGCTCAGGATGTATCCATCTGACTAAGGCTTCTGCTCCTGCAACCCTATTATTCTTAACATCATACTTAGGCTGTAAATATACTTGAAACTCTTTATTACGAAGAGCATGCTCCATATTATCAACAATCTGCTGCTGAATAAGTAAATCCTGTCTAAACTTGTCATCATAGACTGCAAAATATTTGCCATATACACCCTTAATGCTATTCATTGCAAGACTAGCACGATCACACATTGCCTGAGCTGTTAAATTTTCTTCTCTATCAATAGAATAGACACCCTGATTAATTACTAAATTAGCAACTGGTGCATTAGCAATTAACTTCCTTGCAATTTTAATGTTTTCATCAAAAGTAAAGCATAAATCCCTTTGTAGCACAGCAAATACATCGCCACCTATTCTTCCGCCAATAACATAGTTTGGAATTGCTTTTTTAAATGAATCAGCAAAATATTTAAGTACTTCGTCTCCAACATCAATTCCATATCTTTCATTTATTACTTTGAACTTCTCTATGTCTGAAACAACAAGAATAAATTTGCTTTCATTATCACTTTGTATTATTTCTTCAACCTGCTCATAGAAATAATCCTTACTATACAATCCAGTAAGTGGATCTACCTTAGGAATATTATGCAAAGAAGAAGCAGTTCTTAATCTGATCAAACTTCTTATCTTTGTTTTAGCAAGTTCTACATTAATAGGACTTACAATAATATCTGATGCACCCTCACTTAACAATTTAACTTCCAATTCAGGTGTAACTACTGATAGGACTACAACAACAGGAATACTCTTATATCTTTGGACTCGTGAATACTTTTTAAGGAAATTAAAACAAGCCTCCTTCAATATTGTATAATCAAGAATAATTGCAGCAATTTCTCCTGCCTTTTCTACAAGATTAAGCCAACCCTCATTAATACCATCAGCACATATCATATCGAAATCACTATTAAAGCTATTCTCTAATACTTTTGAATAATCAATCTTCTCACTTATAATAAGTAATTTTTTGCCCGTTCCGTATAATATCTCTTCTCGATTCTTTTCATTAGTAATATTCTCAAATCCAATAATAAATAAAGATAATTCAGGTCCATCAGAAAAATTAACTATTCTCATTCTATACCACAAAGTTTCACCGTTTCTATTTATTCTGTGGTCATAAGAATATGCAGGTTGATCCTTTAATTGTTTACTAAGTGCATCAAGGCAAACCATATCAAGCATCTGGTCACTATCATCTGATACATATCGTTCCACATAATACTTAAGTAACTCATCATACGAAGGATTTTCGGACACAAAATCCCAAAATTCCTTAGGAAGCTTATCACTTTTTCTAAAAGCAACAATATTATTCCGTTCAATATTAACCATGAAAATAGAATCATAGCTTATACTCATTGCTTCTAAAATTACATCCATAGAAATATCAGAATTAATCAAAAAAATCCCCCCTTCCTATCAGTAGTATTTTCGTTCATAACATACGTATATTTTATCAAAAAAATCATTGTAATTCAATCAAATAATCACGTATTACTACTAAAAGAATTTATTATTTAAACTAAGTTATTTTATAACAGAATCAAGTAGATTTATACAATTTTAATTTATAAAAATCATTGTTTAGAAGCCAAAAAAGTAGTATAATTTTTTATATATATAAACTTACTATTCAAGGAGGGCTTAATATGAATACCAATACAAACGAAGACAAAGTACAAGATAATATTCTCTCTGAAAATAGCAATAATTCATTTATTGAAGTCCTTGAGTCATACGAGGAAAGTAATACTTCTTCGTCAAACCATCAACCAACTGATAAGCTTAAAACAAGCAAAATACCATTACTTAAAACTATTACCTTTAAGCTGCTCTTCTCTTATGCTATACCAATTATTTGTATTATAGCTTTGGGGCTTGGTTCATATAATAAGGCATCAAACGCAATAATAAAGCAATATACAAATTCAGTAAGCCAAACTACAAATATGCTTCAAAAGTATATTACAATGGTTATATCAAGCGAAATGGACAAATATAAGGCTTACTTAGTTGATAAAGATGCAAAAGCATATTTTAGTGGAAATCTAGACTCTTACGAAGAAGGTAATATAAGAAATGCAATTAATAAAACCTTAAATGTTGATGTTGGTTTAGATACAAAGCTTTCAGATGTATATATTATTTCAGACGATGGAAAAACATTAAAGAGCAACGGAAAAGCTACTCTACCTGATAATGCATACAGTATTTTTACTGGTTTTGATGTAGGAAAAACCATCAAAGAAAACAATACTGAATGGTTTGTGCTAGGAAAAGATTCTACAATTGATGAAGCTCTTGAAATACCAGATGCTACATATAGTATGCGAATTGCTCACAACATGCAAAAGAATGATCAATGTTTATTTGTTGATATTGACGAGGCATACATAAGAAGCATTATGAATGAATTAGATCCTGGAAAAAATGGATATGTTTTATTCATAACATCAGATGGTAAAGAATTTTACTCTAACGAAGAAGTTAGTTTAGATTCTACAAGAGTATATGGTACTTCATTCTATGAAAAAGCTATTGTCTCCGAAGAAACCTCTGGTTCTGATACAGTTACAATTAATGGTAAATCAAATCTCTTTATATATAGTAAGATTGAAGCAGGAAACACAATGGTAGCTACCCTTATTCCAGAGAAGAATATAATCTCACAAGCAAGTGCTATCAAGAGGTTGTCAATTATTTTAATGATAGTTAGTACAATTGTTGCACTCTTCTTTGGATTAAGACTTTCTAGACACATTTCAAAGGTTGTAAATTATATTCTTCATCAGTTACGTAAAGTTGCAAATGGTGATTTTACAGTTACTTTGAAATCAAAAGCAAATGACGAATTCGGATTATTATGTGAAGGAGTTAATCGAACTGTATATCAAATGAGAGAATTAATCGAAGAAGTAAATGCAGTTAGTATGGATCTAAATCATGCTGCATCTCACGTTGCTGAAACTGCTGCTACTTTTACAGAAACTTCAGCTGATATTCAAAATGCTGTATCTGAAATTGAAGTTGGTATTAATATGCTTGATACAGGCTCTGCAGATTGCCTAAAACAAATGGATTCTCTTTCAGGTAAAATCAACAACGTTAGTACAAATACACAAACTATTGAAGAATTAACTAATCAAACGGGAAAAACAATATTACAGGGTATCCAATCAGTAAATATTCTTATGGAAAGTGCTACTTCTACTACTGCTATTACACACAACGTAATCTCAGCAATAGAAGAGTTGGAGAAAAAGTCTAATTCAATTAGTAATATTATTAATGCAATAAATGATATTTCAGAAGAAACAAAATTACTTTCACTTAATGCTTCTATTGAAGCTGCTCGTGCTGGAGATGCTGGAAGAGGATTTGCAATTGTTGCAGATGAAATTAGAAAGCTATCTGAACAATGTATGGATGCAGCTGGACAGATATCAGTATTAATTGATGAAATTGTTGATAAAACTGGCAATGTATGTAATATTGCAAGAGAAGCTGAAGCTGCAGTATTCTCTCAAACAGGAGTTGTTTCTGATACTACTACATCCTTCAGACAAATTGAGATTCAAATAGAAAATCTTATTAAAGCACTAGAGACTATCGTTCTTAATGTGCAAACAATGGATGGCTCAAGAAACGAAACACTTAATTCAATTGAAAGTATATCAGATGTTTCAGCAAAGACAGCAGCGAGCTCATCAACAGTATATAGCAAAACCCAAACTCAGCTTTCAGCGACAAATGAACTTGAGCATTCAGCACAACAGCTACAAGCTAAAGCTGATCACCTTATTGATGTATTGCATAATTTCAAGCTGTAAAGTCATTTAATTAAATAGTCAATCTTTATATTTAGCTTGTGTGGTCATAGCAATCTATATATAATAATAAAATCAGAATAAGCATAGTATTTATTACATAAAAAGAGGCCTCGTTTAAACGATTTGAAATTCATTAATTTTCAAAGTTTAAAGCGACTGCCTCTTTTTTATTATGTTTTTTTATATTTTTTATATTTTTTATATTTTTTATTATGTTTTTTATATTTTTATTTTATTATTTTTCTATATTCTCGTTATCAAAATTAATCTTTTTACTCACAATATATATAGGCCTGTCTTTTAGCTCAGCAAATAGTACTGCTATATACTCTCCTATTATTCCAATAATAACGAACATCACTGAAAACAAGAAGCATATCAATATAACAATAGTTGCATAACCACTAGGTGCATCATGATAAGTGAATAATGTATAAACTAACACAGCAAGACCTGCCAATGCACTTAATAAACCTGCATATATTCCAAGCTTAAGCGGAAAGTCAGAAAATGATACTATAGTTGAGACAGAAAACTTAAATAGTTTCTTAATACTATAGTGGCTCTTTCCACCAGCTCTTTTAGCTGCTACATACGACAATGTTGTCTTATTATATCCAACACTTTGAACATAACCTCTCAAAAATCTAATTTTTTCTCTATAATTATCTCTTAACACATCAGCAACTTTATTATTAATCGCAAAGAAGTCTGAAGCATTTTCTTCAAATGCAGCTTGGTCAGAAAGCAAATTAACAATTTTATAAAATGCCTTTGAAGTAATATTCTTAATTAATCCTGCTGATTCATTAGACACTCTAACCATGCTAATTACTTCATATCCCTCTTCAAATTTGTTTATTATATCCACAACACTTTCTAACGGATGTTGCAAATCAGCATCCATACAAACAATTCCATCACCTGATGCATTATCAATACCAGCAATCATGGCCGCCTCATGGCCAAAATTTCTTGAAAAATCAATAACTTTAACCTTATCGTCTTTTTTTGCAAAGCCTCTTAAAAGATTAATACTATTATCTACACTTCCATCATTAACAAATACCAATTCATAATCCCAAGAAATATTCTTCTTAAATTCTTCAAATGCATTGTAGAACTTAGGAAGAACCTCTTCCTCATTATAAACTGAAACAACTATAGATATCTTTTTCATACAAAAAACCCCAATCAAATTACACATTAGCATATAAAAAACTAACGCTCTTAGCCGATAAATAGCTTATATCAACACATTTTTAAGAAAATAAATTTATGCAGTATACTTATTTGCTAGCATATCAAATTCATCTTCATTTTTATCAAACCAAGCATTAAAATCCAAGCCAGTAGTCTCAACCATTTTACCAAGTCTAACCAAGAATTCTGGTATTTTTTCAGTTAAGATAGTGCCAACCTCTCTACCCATTCTTTCTTGTCCTTGCAAATGGCATCCATTTACATAAAGAACGAAGGCTTCACAAACTACTCCATCCACCTTCTTCATACCACCTCTAAAACCAATTTTGCCAGTTTGATGTGTGCCACATGAAGAAGGACAGCCTGAAATATGAATCTGTGGTAGCGCACCATCTGCAACATTAGCTTCTCTTACAGCCTTAACACATGCGTTAAGTAACGCCTGGGAATCGCGAACGCCAACCTGGCAAATACTAGAACCAATACAGCTTACACTAGTTTCAAAAAGCGTATTAGCTGTCTCTTTTGTTACCTCTAAAACCTTTTTAGCTTCAGCTCCAGTTAAATTAACAATATATGCAGTTTCATCGCTAGATAATCTTATTTCAACTGCATCCATATCTGCAATAGTATCACTTAAGCTACATAAGCTTTCAACAGAAGGCATGCCTCCAATTGGATGCCATATAACCGTATAAAGACCTGATTGTTTTTGCTCTATTACTCTTCTATCAGAAACCGTTGAACCATCTGATGTTTTAGAAAGCACTGGAGTTGAAATAGAAATTTTTAATTCCTCTCTTGATGCAAATACCTGCTCTAATTTTTCCAAATATGCCTTCTTATATTCTTCTGCTCCACCTAGTTTTTCCTGAATATATCTAGTACGCGCCTTGGCTCTGTTTTCATAATCACCATATGCACAAAACGTTAACCACATTGCCTTAATATAATACAAAATCATATCCGGCTCAATTCCTTCTGCAACCTTAACACCAAATTTTGGATTGTTACCAAGTCCGCCTGCGCTATATACATCAAATTTGCCTTCTGAAGTGGCAACAAATCCCAAATCTCTATATGTTGCATGAGGAACATTTGATGGTGAATTTGAAAAGCATACCTTTAATTTTCTTGGCATCTTTTCAGCATCAATAAAATTCATTAAATATTCAGCAGCTTCTTTTGCATAAGGCATAACATCAAAATACTCATCCTTGTCGATTCCTGACAATGGTGAACACATAACATTACGTGGGAAATCTCCACCGCCACCCATAGTAACTATTCCAACATCTAAAGCATTCTCCATAATCTTACATAACTCTTCCTGATGTAAATTATGAAGCTGAATAGTTTCGCATGTAGTAAAATGCACTTTGTTAACATTATATTTTCTAATTGAAGCTGCAATAAAAGCAAGCTTTTCTTTAGTAACAACGCCAGCTGTCATACGAAGGCGAAGCATACTTGATTTTCCATCCTTTTGTGCATAGCTGCCATATCTTCCTGAAAAGCCTTTATACTCATTCTTAGAGAGTTCCCCACTATAGAACATAGCAGTTTTTTCTCTAAATTCCTTCATTCCACTCTTCCAACTTTGTGCATCAATTTTATAATTCATATATATATTTCTCCTTATTAAAAATATATTGTAATTATACATTAGCCAAACAATATATTCTCTACGTCTAATGTACTAATATTTATATTTTGACATACCTTATTATTGTAACATATATATATCATGTTGTGAACTATTCATGATAATTATATTCGCTATCCTCATCTATTATTGTAAGCATAATCTCTGCAAACTTTGGATCAAATTGCTTACCAATATTTTGGGATATTTTAAACGCTAGTAGCAGCTCTCACTCCCCTTTTTAGAATAAATACCGACATTAGTATTATACCATATTCATTAATTATTTAGAAAAATAAGGCGTTTTTAATAGTAAAAAAAATCATTTGTCTTTTTGTCACAAATGACAATAATTTGATTGTTTATTATTATCTACTTCATAAAAAAAGAACCTATAAATTACAAAACTGGTAGCGACAGCCTCTTCATCTATAAGTTCTTAATAACATAATTATATATTATTGAACAACGTTAATTTTCTTTTTAAGTTCATTCCAATTATTTGACAGATTATTAGAAGGTGCTGTCAAAAAATAAAACTGTAATTTAATATCTTCACCTTTTACTTTAAATGTGTTCATTTTTGTTCCTGGCCAAGGATATTCATGAGTCCATTTTGTTCCATCAAAAAATATTGGATCAACGTTTTTATTTTCCCAATAAACTACAAAATAAACTGTAAATGCCCTGTGTGCAATGCTAGGATCAGTGCTCTTTGCATATGAATCATAATCTCCCACACCAAAAATAGTCATATATGGTTTATCATCTGCAATCTTAAGTATATCCTTTGCAAACTTTGTATTTACTAAATTAACATCTTGATTTCTTGTAAGTTTTGATTCACTAACGCCATTTATCTTGCCAACAACATATGCATCTATAAATTTTGCTTGAGAAGCTTCTATTATATTTTTGCCATTAAGAATGTACTTTGATTCCTTCGCCCTATCAATATAACCAAGCAATGCAGGAACCAGTATTGCAGCTAAGATTCCCAAAATAACCAAAACAACAATTAACTCAACTAATGTAAAACCTTTGTTTTTTATTTTTTTCATATATTCAGTCACCCCACAATACCTAAGCATAAACTATTCCTCATTTTATTATCGGCATAATAACAATATAATATTACATCATCTTATTATTGTGTCTATCAAAAAAATCCTTTGTTTCCTTGACTACCACGCCACTAAGAGCAAAAATAGCAATCATATTAGGAATTGCCATTAAACCATTAGCAATATCGGCTATAGTCCATACTGCAGAAACAGTAAGAAATGGTCCGATGAATACAACCAAAATATATAACCATCTATATACCATAATAGATTTCTTCTGTCCGCCAACAAGATATTCCAAACACCTTTCAGAATAGTAGTCCCATCCTAATATTGTTGTAAAAGCAAAAAATACTAAACAAATCATTAACACAAAGGATGAAATCTGTGCCGGAAATGGCAATCCCTTCTGGAATGCATATGTAGTAACCTGTACTCCCTCAAGACCCTCTACCTGCCAAGCACTTGTCATTACAATAGATAATCCTGTCATTGTACAAATAACAATTGTATCAATAAATGTACCTGTCATTGAAACTAAGCCTTGACGAACCGGTTCATTAGTCTTTGCTGCAGCAGCTGCTATAGGAGCAGAACCTAATCCAGCCTCATTAGAGAAAATACCTCTCGCAACACCCATTTGCATTGCAACAATAAATGTACCAACAATACCACCAGTAACAGCACTTGGATTAAATGCACCCTTAACAATTACCTTAATAGCATCTGGAATAAGAGAAGCATTTGTTACAAGTAAAACAACACAGAAAAATACATAAATTATAGCCATAAATGGCACAACAACCTGAGCAACATTTGAAATTCGCTTTATTCCACCAATCAAAACTAATGCAACACAAGCTGAAACTACAATAGCTCCAATTATTATTACAATTGAATAATCTCCTATCACAGGAACATGTACCATATGATTTTCATTTGGATCAAAGAAATTTTTAAGGGCATTAACAATACCATTAACCTGAGTTATTGTTCCTATACCAAGCAAACCAACCATTACACCGAAGAAAGCAAAAAGCTTTGCCAACCATTTCCATTTAGAACCCATACCCTTTTCAATATAGTAGAATGGTCCTCCTAAAGAATGTCCATCTTCAGCAACCACACGATATTTTACTGCCAATACACCTTCAGCATATTTTGTTGCCATTCCAAAAAAAGCTGCTACTAACATCCAAAATAATGCACCTGGACCACCAGCACACACAGCTGTTGCAACACCTACGATGTTACCTGTACCAATTGTTGCTGATAGCGCTGTACAAAGAGCCGCAAATGATGTAACTTCACCATCTCCTCCCTCTTCGTTTTTAACCATCCACTTTAACGCAAGTGGTAATCGTCTAACCTGTAATATCCCAAGTCGTACAGTAAGCAAAATTCCACCTAATAGAATTAACACCATTAACGGAACTCCCCACACTATATTGTCTAATTTAACTAAAAAATTTGTAAACTGCACCATATTAATCTTTCTCTCCACAAAAATTATTGTTTTTCACTAATATATGCATTAATTGTTTCGATTACTTTTGCGTATTCTCTTTCAACATCAGCTAATAGTTCTGGATCTGCCTCACTTACACAAGGCTTGAGCTGGTCTGTAAGTTTAGTAGAAGCAACTGTTAAATCACCTAATGAAAGATTAATTGTAATGCCCTTTAATGTATGAGCTGCTCTAAATGACTCTTCAATATTTTTTTCTGCAACTGCATTTTTAAGCAATTCCATAGTTTTATCATTTGGAAATTTAAGTAAAAATCTTTCTACAAGACTTTCCTTTTGAAATCTCGACAAAACATCATTATAATCTCCATTTATCATCTTATAACATTCTTCAAGTGTCATATAATTCTCCTTTATTTAATGTGCAATCTCACTATTTTAGGCATATTCTTTATAAATTATATCAAATCAAATGCTATAATACAATGATTTTTATTTTTCTAAACTAATCTAATAAATTCTTTGTTTTTTATATTTTAACCTTATAAATTTTCACCTTATATTAAAATTATTAAGTGAAAAATTACACGAAAGTCACAAGCGAAATTCTCACATCACTTATATATATTCTTTATAAAAATGGATTAACATGAACCGTACAATGCTTTACATCCATAAATTCTCTTTCAATAGTGTCATGTACAATCTCTGCAATATCATGTCCCTCAACCAAGGTTTTTGTTGCCTCAACAGCTATCTCAACTTCCACATATATCTTGGCACCAAACAGTCTTGTCTTTATGTCATCTATCTTCAAAACTCCCTGACAGTCAAGTATAACCTTTTCCATCTGCTTTACCATATCCTCTGGACAAGCTTTATCAATCATCTTATCAACAGCATCCATAAATATATCAAAAGCAGCTTTAACAACAAATAAACATATTACTATACTAGCAACAGAATCTAACACTGGATAACCCATTCTAGATCCAAGAATACCAATAAATGCACCTATAGACGAAAGGGCATCTGATCTATGATGCCATGCATCTGCCATTAAGGCTCCTGAATTAATTTTCTTGGCTGCAGCTTTTGTATACCAATACATCCATTCTTTAACAACTATAGATAAAACTGCCGCGAATAAGGCAAGAATGCCTTGTATTTCAAGTAAAGTATAATTGCCTTCTATTATCTTACAAAAGCCTTTATAACCAATTGCAAATCCAGTAAATGCTAGAACTGTAGCAAGCAAAATTGATGCAACACATTCTAGTCTATCATGACCATAAGGATGCTCCTTATCTGACTGTTTACTAGATATTGTAACACCAAGCATTACAATAATCGTACTAAAAACATCAGATGCCGAATGAACTGCGTCAGAAATCATCGCCCCTGATTTTGCTAAAATACCTGCAATAAGCTTCAACAACGATAAAATTATATTAACAAGAATACTAACTATTGAAACCCTTACTGCTACTTTCTTAAAATTCTGTTCTTCACTATTTTTTATTTCATTTTGTTTCATAATAGTTACCTCCACTCTTAAGATAACTCTATGACACACACATAATTTATATTATTCCTACATAGTAAAAGTTATTACATAACTATCTAAAACATATAATAACAATTTCCATAAAAATAAAAAACACCTGCGGAACAATTAGTAAACTACTGTCCCACAGATGTTAAATTCTTCATCCGCTGCCTCATTAGGCCCGACCACATGGATATGATAATATCCACTGCCTGCTCAGTTTGTACTGTAGATTAATATGCAGTGCAAAGAGTATTTTTAAGATAGTATCATGTCACCCATATGTTTGTCAAACATATTAAAATATAAGTGGCTTAGAAGCTATGTCCTCCACCTGAAGAACCACCGCCGCCTCCGCCGCCTCCGCCGCCTCCACCTCCGCCTCCAGAAGAACTATCGCCCGAAGACTGTGGTGAGTATTTCTCTTCTGTATATAGAAGATTAAGATAAGGATGAACTAAATTAATTCTTCTATCAGTATTATCAATGATTTCTTTATCAGAAGCTCTTTTTTGAACTGAAGTAACAAAAGCAACAACAAATACAATAATTACAGAAAGCATTATTGCTAAGCATGCATTACCAAAATATTTTAATTTTCCTGTTATTTTTTGATTTGCCAAAGCTTTAATCATAAGCTTATAGCCCTTAAAAGCACACTCTCCATACTCGCCATTTGTTGCCAGCTTATATATATTATCTGCTATAATATTTGCCTTTGCAGTAGTCAATGTATACTGACTACTTTCGAAGCCTTTTATCCAGATTTTTCTTTTTGACATATCTATAACAAATATTGAACCTGGTTCATTACCTACTCTGTCACGATAATATCTGTCTGCAAATGTATCTGTTGTATTATATGTGTTTTCATCAGTTGTTACAATCATTGCATTTCCGTAATTTGATGCCTTAATAAGCTGTTTTAATAATTCACTTTTTTCTTCTTCTAAAAATAAATTAGCCCCATCATCTAATACAATTGTATATCCTGATTCTGTATCCTCAGTAATTACACCAGAAGACGCATCATTTGCAAATGCTACACAGAATGTACCACTAGCTAAGCATGTTATAATTATTGTTAAAGCAACGAGTATATTTCTTATATTAACTTTATTCAAAATCAAAACCTCCTTGCTTATTAAACTGAGGTAAAGGTCTGCTCATCTTTTGATTAAATGCATTAACCAATCCAAAGAAATTAGCTACACATAATACTGTTAGCATTAATGAGCAACCATAATACCAAGCATCTTCTACAGGATTAATTAGCTTTAATACAAGCGCACCAAATATCCCTAATAGTAAAAGAATTGTTAAAAATGCGCCTACATACATATCTGATTTTTTTCGTTTATTTTGTATAAATACAAATAGCAAAATAGAAATGATAAAATATACTATAGTTAACACTGGAAGTTCTTGTAACACTAACGAAGCAAATACTTTTGCTACTGTAAATACAAACGGTAACGTAAATATTATCAAAGCAAGCACAAACAGCTTTGTCAATATACCATTATCTTTTTGTTTTGTTTTATTTTTAACGCTAAATTTATTTATTGTACATCCATATACAAAACACGAAAATAATGAAAGAATTATTGAAAAATCCAACACTCTCTGTGTCGTTAATACTAAAAATATGTTAAATAGGGCAAATAATATTGCGGCAACAACAAAAGAAGTCACTAAATATTTTTTCTTGTCAATAGGAATATCTGCGCACATTTTTCCCGTTTGACCATTAATTGCTGCATACGCAATACAATTATCCTTTTTATATGATAAAAACCATACTGGAAACATTGCACATTGTGTATTAGTTACTTCACTGTGGGTTTTATTTATCTCGTCTGTTTCAGTAATAGGTTTAAAACTTATATTCTTAAATTCGCCTAGTTTTTTAATTCTGTCAATACAATCTCTCGCTGCCATCCTAACTGCATCAGGTTTATGTACATCTCTATCTACATCAGGTGCTTCTGCATAAAATCCACACAAATAGCCAGTTTTAAAATCCTTACTAGCAACAACTTGATACGGTGCTATACTTTCAGATACCTTATTTTCAAAAGCAAGTGATGCATCATGGGTTATTCCTACGTAATTATTTTGAAGGCCAACAGATGCAATATAATGGTCTATATATATATAATCACCAGATCTTGTTGATTTTTCAGCACTTAAATGTGCATCCCCGTATTGACTAACAGTATAGTACCAATATGGCATATATATGCCTCTGAATCTTTCAATATATTCTGGATCACGTAATTCCTTAGGTGAAAAAAATGCTTTTTTTATTCGTTTTGAATATGCTTCTTTGCATTGTTCTTTTGTCAACTTAAAAGGAATAATATAATCTGGTTTCTTTTCATTTGCTATTCTATCTTGAATTAAATTAGGAGCCCCACAGAAACTACAATAGGTTGTAACTTCTTCATTTGCAGTCATCAATTCTGCGCCGCATTGTGGACAAGAATATATTCTGACTTCCATGTTAGTATCGTCGTCAATAATATTTCTACCTTCTGCTGTTGTTTCTGTTAGCCTTTTATCTTCCACATCAACAAAACTGTTACAATATGTACAAGCTAGCTTTTTACTTGCAATATCATACTTAAGGGGTCCACCACAGCCTAAACAAGCTATCATAAATTCTCCTCCTTTGTAACTTATTAATATTACCAATGCATTTAATTAAACTATTGCATTTAGAAAAAGCCACTATATCATAATTTATGCAATAACTGCATATGTAACAATATAATGGCTTAAAATAATCAAAGCATATATTTTCTGCTTAACGTCTTATTTATTTAATTATTATACAATATAAAAATGTATTTTTTAACTTCTTATTCCCTACAATATAAATTATATTGATGAAATTTTATTTTTAATTCTTAATAATAAATCATTAGAATCTTACTTAATATTTTAATGATATTACTTCACATCAACAATATTACTTCTTTTTTTCTACTAAAGTATTACTTCTTTTTTTCAACAATAAAAGTGTCATAAATTGCCTTAATTGCTGTCTCAAAATCACTGTTCTTAACACCAATAATGATATTAAGCTCTGAAGATCCCTGATCAATCATCTTAATATTAATACCCTTAGCTGCTAATGCTGTGAAAAGCTTTCCTGCTGTACCACTTGCAGATTTCATTCCTCGACCTACAACTGCAACAAGTGCAAGTCCTGATTCAATTTCGATTGAGTCTGGCTCTGCAAGTCTGTGAATTGCAGATACTACTCTCTGCTCCTTGTCAATAAACTCATCAGCATGAACTACAATTGTCATTGTATCAATACCTGATGGCATATGCTCAAATGAAATATTATTCTCTTCAAATGCCTGAAGTACTTTTCTACCAAATCCAATCTCAGCATTCATCATTGCCTTAGTAATAAAAATTGTACAAAAGTCCTTTTTACCTGCAATACCTGTTACTACATAATCCTGCTTCTGACATGTACTTTCTACAATCCAAGTACCTGCATCTTCAGGAGCATTAGTATTTCTAATGTTAATTGGAATACCACAATGTCTAACTGGGAATATAGCATCCTCATGAAGTACTGATGCACCCATATATGATAACTCTCTAAGCTCACGATATGTGATATACTTAATTGCCTTTGGATTAGGAACAATACGTGGATCTGCTACTAAAAATCCTGATACATCTGTCCAATTCTCATATACATCTGCTCTTGCAGCCTTAGCAACAATTGAACCAGTAACATCTGATCCCCCACGTGAGAAAGTCTTTACATTTCCATCCTTACCCATTCCATAGAATCCTGGAATTACAGCTCTCTGACTTTCTTCTAATCTTGCGGCTAATGTCTTGTATGTCTTATAGTCATTTAAGTTACCCTCTGCATTAAAGAAAATAACCTCTGCTGCATCAATGAAATCAATACCAAGATATTCTGCCATAATCTTACCATTCAAGAATTCACCTCTTGATGCTGCATAATCCTTCTGTGGATTCTCCTTAAGTATCTTTGTAATTTCTTCAAAATCTTTATCTAAACTAAAGCCCTCAAGTCCAAGTCCTGTAATAATCTCATCATATCTAGCTTTAATTGCCTTTATCTCTTCAGCAATATCTTTGCCTTCACTTGCACTTTCGTATGCACGAAGTAACATATCTGTAACCTTAGTATCCTCTGAAAATCTCTTTCCAGGAGCTGATGGAACAACATACACACGACTTTCGTCTGCCTTAATAATACTTCCTACTTTCAAAAACTGCTCAGCGCTTGCTAATGAACTACCACCAAATTTAACTACTTTTTTCATGTTCGGCCTTCCTTATATATTCATAATTTTATTAAACTCCTATATTCTAATATCAAAACATTATTTTTACAATAAAAAATTATTTTTTTGTGTAATATCTTCATTAAAAAGATGAAATACGCAAAAATTTTGTTCTCTTTTATGTTATTTCAAACAACTGACTACTCCCACGGGCAAGCCCGTGGGCTTCTTGCTACCAAGTTTAGCTTATAACAAAAATTATAGATTGCTATTTTTTCTTTTCACGATAAACCTTTGCACCTGCAAATGTATATATCTGCTTGTATTCTCCATAACAATCATCACACATCCAACAAGCCAAATCATCATGATTATTAAAAAAATCGAGTGTTCCAAAATCAGCTGAATCAAATGTAATATGAATTCTTGTACATATCTTCTTATCTGAACAAATATAACACCTAGCCTGCTTTATTTCAAAAGCTTTGCAATCCTTGCACAGATATACCTTTTGTTTTTCTTTTGTTATTGATTCAACCTTCTGCCTAGTGCATAAGCTATTTCTTCCACAAATTTCGCAATTATGCCTAGAATACTTTAAAAAAAACATACTTAATACACCAGACACCAGTAATAAGACTACTATCAAAATAGCAACAGGTGCTTTATTACCTAATATATCACTTCTGCTTAGTTTTCTTTTTTCTTTTTTATTAGCAGAATTATTAATTGTTACTCCATTCAGGCTATTACTTGCTTGTTCTTCATAACCATAAGGTCTAATATTAGCATCCTGAAGCTCCTTGAAGGTTGCATAATTCATACCATACACACTTGAATATGTATCTTGATTTGTAAAGCTATTTTGATTATTATTATCCATAATTATCCCCCTATGTAGCTAATAGAACTACATCCATTTATATCTTTTTCTACAATAATCTGATTATCAATTCTCTCTTTTAATACTGGCACATGGGAAATGATTCCCACCTGTCTATTACCATCAGTAAGACCGTTTAGCATATTAAGTGCTTGTTCTAAATCATCTTCCGAAAGAGAACCAAAGCCTTCATCTACAAACAATGAATCCAGTCTAATTCCACCACTATTAGCAGTTACTTCGTCTGCTAGTCCAAGCGCAAGGCTTAGCGATGCCTTGAAGCTTTCCCCGCCTGATAAAGTTCTAACACTTCTTACAGAACCATTAAAATGATCAATAACAGATATATCAAGGCCAAACTGGCTTGTATTAGACTCAGCCTCTTTAGTTCTTATCATAGTATACTGACCACTTGTCATATCCTCAAACTTTTCATTTGCTCTATCTAATATTCTATTAAAATATTCCATTTGAGCAAATACCTCAAGTTTAATTTTTTCCTTGCCAGATAATGTACCATTTACAGTATCCTTAAGCTCTTTTAACCAACCATAACGAGTTCTATTTTCACTTAATAATCTCCAATTTTTTTCAATATTTTGTTTAAGCAGTGTATTAATGCCATGTTCTTTATGAAGCTTTTCAAGTGATTTTTCTATCATTTCTATGTCATCTTTAATATTCTTTTCCTTTGCAACAAATAATGATATATCCTTTACTTCTTTATCTTTTAAGCTCTCCTCTATCTGCTTGATGCTTCCTTCTAATACACTTCTTTCTTCTTTTACTTCGGCCAAATCCTCATTTGCTTTTGCAATAACCTTTTCTATATCTGTAATAGATTTTGTAAGACTTGCAATCTCATTAAGTGCTTCACCTTTAGATTCATAAAGCAAATTCTTTTTAAGTGTATCACTCTTTGCAGTTTCTTTTGCCTTACTCTCACTTAATTCAGCAAAAAGAAGCTTCTTTTCTTCTACAAATTGGCTTAAAGCTTCTATTTCTTTTTGTGCGCTATCTGCCTTTTCTTTTGCCTTATTTGAGTTAGTTATTTCAAGGTCTAATTTATTGCTTTGTGCTGACAAGCTATAAAAATCCCCTGAAACCTTCACAATCTCATTTGATAATAAATCCTCTAGCTTATCAATATCATCTATACTAAACAAATTCTTCATAGACGATACTACTTCAGTCTTCATTGTGTCACATTCACCCTTAATTCTGCTAGCCTTCTCACTCTTATCAGCAAAATCTTTTTGACCTTTGTCTCTTAATTCTCTTGCATTCTCTACTTCCTCCTTAGTAGGGGCAGCCTCTGAATAATGTGCAATGCTAGGATGCTCCTTTGAACCGCAAACTGGACAAGGCAGATTAGGCTTTAATACATCTCTTGCCAATATACCTGCCTGAGCATCAAGAAACGCTTCATTAAGTTGATTATATTGTGCATCCCACAAAATAGCTTTTTTCTTCGCTTCTTCATATGCATAAGTACTGGTTTTATATTGTGACAATTTTTTAATATATTGTTCTTTTTTGTCAACAAGTAACTCTAAATCCGATTTTCTTCTTACTATATCACTTAATCTTGTGTCAATATTATTTTTATTATTAATTAGCTCAGCAAGTTTATTATATTTTTCCATATACCTTACTACATTTTCTTTTTGTAGTTCTATATTCTTAGTGCTAGCAGCTATTTCATTACTTGAAGCTTCAAGCTTTTTAGCAATGGATGAAATATTACTTTTACACTCATCAAGTTCATCATATGAAGCTAATTTGTCATTAATTATTCCTCTTTGTTGTTTTTTCTCTTCAAGCTTTGCTTCGTATTTTTTTGAAGCCTCTACATTTGCCATAGCTTGCTCACATTTTTTAAGAATTTCCTTTAAGGTATTTTTCTTGTTATTTAAATCTGCAAAGTCCTTATTTATCTGTTGTCCAAGTTTGATTTGTTCCTGCACATATTCAAGTTCTTTTTGTTTTGTTATTTTTTGTTTGTTGAATTCGTCCTGATTATACTCATCTTCTTTTATCATCTCATCTAGTAAATCAATAGCATCATTTGCCTCCTTGAGCTTTTGATTTTTGATTCTATTTTGTTCGTCAAAGAATTTGGGATTGTCAGTAGTTATTGACTCAATATCATTATCTATTGAAATCTGCAGTTCATTTCGTTCCTTCTCTGCCTGATTAAAATCATCCTTAATCCGTTTTTGTATTGAGTCATAATTTTCAGTATGAAACAGTTCTCTAAATATCTTCTCTCTTTCCTCTGAACTTGCAATCAACAACTTCTGGAACTCACCCTGAGCCAACACAGCCATCTGCGTGAACTGCTTTGCATCAACCCCAATTATCTCAGTTATCTTTGCAGTCACCTTCTTAACATCAGTTGAAATAATGTCTCCATCCACATATCTAAGTGTTGCATTGGCAGATTGCTTAATAAGCTTGTCCTTATCGCCTTTTTTAGGCTCTCGCATATATTCAGGATTACGAACAACCTCATACATAACACCTTTATTCTCAAAGATAAGCTTTACATAGGTTTCTTCATTTGGATTAGCATAATTACTTCTAAATCGTTTAGCATTATCTCTAACGCTACCACTTGCTTTCCCATAAAGTGCAAAGGTAATAGCATCAAATATAGTTGTCTTTCCTGATCCAGTTTTTCCTGCAATAAGGTAAAGACTACACTTATCAAATTTTGTAAAATCAATATGAGTTATACCAGCATATGAACCAAATGCAGACATAGTAAGTAATACTGGTCTCATTAGCAGTCCTCCTTTACCTTATCAATTATTTTCTCTATATATTTTTCTTGTTCCTTTGTTAAAGCTCTATTATGCTGAAGCTTATATAATTCGGAAACCATCTCTAATTCACTTAATTCTTTTTCTATTGGAAGATTCTCTAATCTTTTTCTCTCATTCGTTCGCTTATTATCATAAGACATGTGCATAAGATTAACAAAAATATTTTGTAATCTTCTAAAGGCATCAGGTACATCATTTTCATCCTTCAAAACTATTTGAACATAATCATTAATAATTCGATTCTTATACTTCTCCATTATGTCTTCAAATGTACCTGTAACAACTACAAAATCATATAATGGCTTCAGTTCACGAAGGGTCACCTTCACATCGCCCTTTTCTTTTATTTCTATTACAGTCACACTCTTATTCTGTTTCTCTTCCGAAAATGAATACTTAAGTGGCGTTCCACAATATCTAATCTTATTCTTAACAACGTCCTGTGGTGTATGAATATGTCCTAAAGCAACATAGTCAAAAGGTAAAAAGCAATCTGCATCTACATTTTCAACCCCACCCACAGATATCTCTGAATCACACGTCTTTGATCCAGTTACAAATTGATGTGCAATTAATATATTTCTCTTTGATGAATCAATATTCATCTTATCTAATGCAACCTTTACCGCATCAGTATAATTACTAATTATTGCTTCTGGATAATATCTCCTTACATGAAGAGGCTTAATAAATGGAAGCATATATATATTAACATCACCATATTCATCAGTTAGTTTATAACTTGACAACATTCCATTATATACTGGTGACATATGAATTCCACTTGCATCTATTAATCGTGATGCAAACGCTATCTTTTCAGGTGAATCGTGATTACCACTTAATACAAAAACTTCAGCATCAAGCTTAGATAATCTAACCAAAAAATCATCTAATAAATTAACAGCTTCCTCTGATGGATTTGTTTTATCATAAACATCTCCAGCTATAGCTACTACATCTGGCTTCTCATCTTCAATTATTTCCACAATTCTATCAAGAATATACTTTTGATTTTCAAGCATAGAATAGCCTAGAACTCTTTTGCCAATATGTAAATCTGACAAATGTATTATTTTCATATATGCTACCCTCCTAGTAAAATTAAAAACTATTTTTCATAATATGTGTATATAAAGCTTCTCCTATAACACTACTTGCTCCCTACTTTAATTTAGGAGGCAAGCAAAAAATTAATTCACTTTATTAGTTTCTACATCATTCTCCATATTTTTTGGAAGAAGCAGATTAAGAATAATTGCCATAAAGAATACTACAGCTACACAATTCTCAGCAAAAACAGTTCTAATAATCTGTGGGAAAATATCAAACAGCATTGGCTTTTGTGTAAAACCTAATCCAACAGCTAATGATAATGCTACAATAGTAATATTTCTCTGGGAAAATCCACACTTAGAAATCATCTGAGCACCACTTGCAACTATTGTTCCAAACATCATTATTGTACATCCACCAAGAACAGCACTTGGTAATGTTGACAAAATCGCACCAATTACAGGGAATATACCTGCAAGTATCATAATAATAGCACCTGATGCGATTGCAAAACGATTAACTACCTTAGTCATTGCAACAAGTCCTACATTTTGGCTAAATGAAGTAATTGGCATACAACCAAATAAAGCTGAAATAGCACTTACAAAACCATCGCAGACAATTGAACCTGCTGTTTCCTTTTGTGTAACATCTCTTCCTAAACCTGAGGATGTAAGTGCTGAAGTGTCTCCAATTGTTTCTGTTGCTGAAACCAAAAACACAAGAACAAATGCAATAATTGCATCAATATGAAATTCTGGTTTAAAAGGTAATAAACGTGGTAACGCAATAATATTAATATTGCTAATTGCAGAAAAATCAACAACACCCATAATACATGCAAGTATGTACCCTACAACTAATCCAAACAAAACAGAAAGTTGTTTGTAAAATGATTTTGCAAATATATTAAACAAAATACATGCAACCAAAGTAACCAAGCCCAATATCCAATTAGTTGCAGAACCAAAACCCTCCATGTCACTTCCGCCGCCAAAAGAATCTGCCCCAACTGAAAGCAGTGAAAATCCAATAGCTGTAACAACTGTTGCAGCAACAATAGGTGAAACAATTTTAATCCAATACTTTGCCAAAAGTCCTAAACAGCCTTCAATTAATCCACCAACAAGTACTGCTCCCATTATTCCGCCATACCCGTACTTGCCACCAATTACGCATGCAAGCGAAACAAATGTAAAGCTAATTCCCATAACAATTGGAAGCCTAGAGCCAATCTTCCATATAGGAAAAAGCTGAATCAAAGTACCAATTCCAGCTATTATCATTGCACATTGAATTATCATAGCAGTATTCTCTGTTCCTAATCCACAAGCATTAGCTACAATCATAATAGGGGCAATGTTTGCAACAAACATAGCTAATATGTGTTGCAGTCCAAAGGGAATTGCCTTAGCAACAGAAATCTTTGCATCTAATAAATAAATAGCATCGTTATTATTAGTATTGTTCTTCAAATTCATTCTCCTTTATTGTTCTCTAAATGTAATAGTTCCAGTTGCAGCATCCATACCATCAACAATAGCTAAGGATTCAAGCTTAATACCTAAGTTTCTTATTATACGACCACCTACCTGAAATCCCTTTTCTATTGCAATACCTATTCCCTCAACAGTTCCACCTGCCTGATTAACAATAGAGATAAGTCCCTGCAAAGCACAACCATTAGCAAGGAAATCATCTATAATAAGCACATGATCCTCTGGACCTAAAAACTTTTTAGAAACAATAACCTGATTAACATTCTTATGTGTAAATGACTCTACATCTGCACAGTACATTTCACCTTCTATATTAATACTCTTTGACTTCTTTGCAAAAACCACCGGAGCATTAAAATACTTGGCAACAATACAAGCAATACCAATACCAGATGCCTCAATTGTAAGAATCTTGTTAATATTACATCCTTCAAAACGCTTCTTAAATTCCTCACCCATCTGCTCAAATAATGCAATATCCATCTGATGATTCAAAAAGCTATCAACCTTAAGTACATTGCCTTCCTTAACAATTCCGTCCTTGACAATTCTTTCTTCTAAAAAATTCATATATGTACTCTCCTTTTATTAATTATAATTTCCTATGTTAATATTAAAGCATATATATGTGAGCTACCCATTGTCTAAAGCCAGTGGGATTGCGGTAGCCATATTTCAAAAATCAGTACACATATATGCATAACTTACAAGCTTATACGCATATACAAAACTTGCAAACTCGTAGGCATATACAAAAAACTTACAAGCTTATACACATATATAAATATATGAATTAGTAGTAAATATACCACTTAACCTGGGATTTGTTATAATGTAGAATCACTCTCTTCTCGCAACCAAACACCTCTATCTTGCAATTATACCTTAATGTATTAGCTGTAACAACCACTTCACTTGGTAATCTTATAGTTTCAGTACTAAGTTCTTTGTATGCTTTTACTGTGTAAGTCTGATATGCCATATCTTCATCCTGTAGTCTAATCTTAAGAGGAATTATTGTTCCGTCCTTATTGTGCTGACATATCACGTCTATTTCATTATTCAATGCCATATCACATCACCTATCCATTATCTATATAATGCATTATAGAACATATGTTCTATTTTGTAAATATAAATTATATGGAAAAATCACTCAATATACTTGAAAATCTTAAATTTTTTTACGGTTTACATCTTTTACACGGTTCATATCCCATTAAAATCACACTTTCTCTTGTTCCTTTATAATCTATTTTATTTTTTTCCTTTATGTCACTCACAGACAAACATTCTGGATAATGAAATTTTTTGGTATTCCTGTTAAGTACATAGCTTGTCAAATTCTCAATTTCTGTGCTTTCAGAAGTACCAGCATTGGATATTTTCTTAACATTTTCTGTAGTTTCCGCTATTTCGTCAATCTTACTATCACCTGTTAGATAATCAATGTGTATTCCAGGCTGAACATTATAGCAAAACACATTAAAGCATATTCCTTTTCCCTTATCTTCAACTGACCAAGCTTCAATCTGCACCCCAGATGCCACAAGATTATCCCCCTCAAATATAGGTGTTACCCGATATAATACATGATTAGATGTACTCTCAACATAGGCTGCAACCTTGTTTTCAAAGCCAAGCATTCCTTCAATATTAAGATATCTTGTTCCAGTTATTAGATTTTTCTCATTTGAATTCTCACCAGTTAATTGATAACCTATCAAATGACATCTATTATACAAATAATTATCTTCTATTATTTCATTATATTTTACAGTATGCCACCCACTAGGTTTAATCTGACCAATATTTCCTCTTGGTTCAGTTGGTTGTAACTTTTTACATATATTGGCATATGCAACTCCACATCGTCCTAGATTATCTAAATCTGCATAATATTCAAATGCCTGGACACTACATTTTGCTTTTTCAGAAAAAAAGGGAATATTATTATTGACTACACAATATGCATTTCCATCATATTCTTTAATTGAATTTATATCTAAAGTGTTTTCTTTTACATTACAACCAGTAACAACACCTACAAAACCAAAAACAATGAATACAATAGTTAAAAGCTTACTTATATTTAAAATTTTACTAACTATACTCATGGAAGAACTCCTCCAAGTAACTTTTATTTTTCTTTAATTAAATATATTTCAAATAACTATTTTTCCAATCCAATATACCATAAATAATCTACTTTAGATACCCCCATCAATAGGTTGCCAAGCCTTGCATAATATGCCTATTAATTGTATAATTAGGTTGTTGCGTTGCACAATTAAAATATCAATATTAAAAGCAACTGCGGATTGGAGAAAACAATTATGGAAAGAAAAGTTGGTACAATATCAAGAGGTATAAGAGGTCCTATTATTAGAGAGGGGGACAATTTAGTTGATATTACTGTAAATAGCGTATTAGAGGCTGCCGAAAGTGAAGGCTTCTCATTAAGAGACAGAGACGTTATTGCTCTTACAGAGTCAATCGTAGCTCGTGCTCAGGGTAACTATGCTTCTGTAGAGGATATTGCTAGTGATGTCAAGGCTAAATTAGGTGGTGAGACTGTAGGTGTAATCTTCCCTATTCTCTCACGTAATCGTTTTGCAATTAACTTAAAGGGTATCGCTATGGGATGTAAGAAGGTTGTTCTTATGTTAAGCTATCCAAGTGATGAAGTTGGTAACGCTCTTCTTACTTATGATCAGTTAGACGATGCTTTAATCAATCCATATTCAGATGTATTAACTCTTGAGAAATATCGTGAACTATTCGGAAGTAACGTTCATGAGTTCACTGGTGTTGACTATGTTGAATACTATTCAAATATTATTAAAGAAGCTGGCGCTGAGGTTGAGGTAATCTTCGCTAACCAAGCAAAAACAATTCTTAATTACACTGATTGTATTCTTACTTGCGATATACATACAAGAAAACGTACAAAGCGTATCTTAAAAGAAGCTGGCGCTAAGATTGTATGCGGCTTAGATGACATCTTAACTTCATCTGTAAACGGAAGTGGTTATAACGAGAAGTACGGTTTGCTTGGTTCAAACAAATCAACAGAAGACAAGATTAAGCTCTTCCCTAAGGAATGTAAGGAGCTTGTTCTTGATATTCAGTCTTCTATACTTGAAAAGACTGGTAAGCATGTGGAAGTTATGGTATATGGCGATGGTGCTTTCAAGGATCCACAGGGTAAAATTTGGGAGTTAGCAGATCCAGTTGTATCTCCTGCTTTTACTGACGGACTTATTGGTACTCCAAATGAATTAAAGTTAAAATATCTTGCAGATAATGACTTTGCTTCACTTAGTGGTGCTGAATTAAAAGAAGCAATCTCCAATAGTATTAAATCAAAGAAGGATAATCTTGTAGGTAATATGGCATCCCAAGGAACAACTCCTAGACAGCTTACAGACTTAATTGGTTCATTATGCGACCTTACATCTGGTTCAGGCGATAAGGGTACACCAATTATCTTAATTCAGGGATACTTTGATAATTTTACAACTGAATAAAGCATAAAAAAAATAAGCCGAAATAATTATTATGTTTTGGCTTATTTTTTTATTCATATATAATGTATTATATAAGAGCAACAATAGTTGGAATAATAAAACCCCCTCTATAAAACAAACTAATAATCTGTAAATGCAACTGTAAACATACAATCTGCAAGAAGAATTCCTTTTTCATTTGTTAATTCAACAAAATATATTCCAAGCCTTTTTCCTTCCTTGCGAACTGACAAGGTTGCAATCATTTTTTCTCCAATAACTGCAGGCCTATAATAATGGATATTTCCTTCCGAAGCAGCTCCTGTACGACCTAATTCACCTACTACATATCTTCCAACTGCCTCATCGCACAAAAGATAGGAAATACCTCCTTGAACAAAACCATTTGCATTTTTGTTTTCTTCTGTTGGGATATATGAAAGTTGGAATTTATCTGAATTTTCTCTTACAATATCCGCACCAACAAACTTAAACATAACCCTACTCCTTTACTAACTTTTTTATAGCGTCCACTCTGTATGAATTAATTTTAACACATCAAAGCTGCCGTTATCCCTTTATAATTATATTATAAAGGCTTTTATTGTCATAAAAACGCAGTCCTAACTAGCTTCTTTAATACTTCTTCTTTCTTTTTTAGTATTCCTTCTCTATCTCGCCATCTATGCCATACATTTTCTTAAAATCTTCAAGATCTGTATGACTTTTTATAAACATAATCTCTTCTACCTTGCCTGTATGAATGTCTTTAAAACCAGCCAGCTGCTCACCATTACAAATGCTTGCTTTAATTATCGGCTTCTTATTTTCCTTATCATATGTCTTTACAATCATCTTTTTCTTAAATAGTCCCACTCTTAAACACCTTCTTTTGACTTTGCCATCAATATTAGCTTTTCAAATGACTGAGCAAATCGAACATCATCTTCTTCTGTACGCTTTCTTGGTTTCTTTAGGTGATTCTTGTGAGAGCTGCGCCTTGCCTTCTTGTTAAGATGTCGTTCCATAAGCATCCGATCTATATTTTCATCCGTATACCACTTACCAGATTGATGAATAGCATATGCACCTTTTCCAAGAGCCATTGCAGCAACTCCATAATCTTGAGAGACTACAATATCTCCTTTATGACAAATGCTTATCAGCTTATAGTCTACTGCATCTGCTCCTACACCTACTACAATCACATCACTGTAATCTGAATATAACACATGATTAGTGTCACACAATAATGTAGTTGTAATATTATATTTTTCTGCTATTTTCTCTACAATACCTACTACAGGGCAAGCATCTGCATCTACAAATATCTGCATTTTAACCTCCGCTGTCACACCAATAATAACAAGCTATCACAATATAAAAATCTATTAATAGTATAATTATACCACCATTTGCTCTTCAACAAATATAATTTCATAGATTTTGTCATATCAGTTCATAAAGCTTGTTACTTTCTTTGTTACAATATAAACATAATCGAAAGGCATCTATATAGGGGTGCTGTTTCGGCGACACTTTTAGTAATTCCTATGACACGCAATCTGTGTAATTCTTGTTAACAATGCAATTATTGACAGTGCAAAAAACTTATAGATTGTAAAATACCCATCATAATCAGGAATATTCTTTTTCATAAGTAAAAGAGTCTTTAAATTCCCCAGCTTCTCACTGAAAAATTCTCCCCAATATAGATAATCAGACCATCCTGTTGGTATATAATCAGTCGGTAACAAAAGCCATTTTACACAAATTATTATAATTAAAATATCTATTACAAGTGAAACCGCACCGGTAACCAGCGCAACATATTTCCATCTATTATACTTTTCACATATATTCTTTTTTATTTTTCTGATTATGCTCATAAGTAAAATAATCAAGATAATAACAGCCAAAAGCCTGATAACAAAAAATTCAAATTCATAGTCAACAAGAGTTCCGAATATACCGTATTGCATGGCCAATCTGTTTATACATTTTTTCCCTGTTTCGTCAGCTTTAACTAATGCTGACATCCGGTCAAATGTAACCATCTCCCCTTGTTGAACCTGATACACGAACACTTCCTTGTCACCAGACAAAACATCTGCTATCCTGTATTCCCTGCCCTGATAATTTACGTTAAGACCTTCAACCTTAACATTACCAAATAAGTCAAATGCTGTTTTCTCGCCTATAACACAGACTCCGTCATCTTCCTGCCTTAAAGGAATTCCCTCATTAATCAGAAGCCTGGAATCTCCCCTTACTGCTATGACATTTGTAGTAGCACTTCTATTCAGATCGTCATTAATAATTTCACCACAATCAATCTGTTTCCAAAATGCAATATTATTGTCTTTTCTGTACTCCTTCTCCAGTTCCATTACATTGTCTGTACTGTAATGGTCATCTGCAAGCATAAGCTCAATCTTTCCATAATTCTTTCCTCTGGAAAAAGACCATATAAAAAAATATAACAGTATAAATGCCACTAATACATTAAATATTAAATTAATAATTCCAAATAAATTCTTATCTTTCAATTACTTTTACCTTACTTTCATTGGTAATTACCCTTTGACTTTCAACGATAACCTCTACGCCCATAGAGATTCCGCTTCCTGAAATCGCAGCATTATAATTATCCTTATCAAGAACCTCCACTTCTATTTCCCTTGCTTTAGCTTCAGTACCTATTATTGTTTTTGAAATATCATATGTATGTATGCAATATTTTCCATATCCATTTATGGAAAGAGCTGATAACGGAACTACATTTTCATAGCTAACCGCTTTTGTGACCAGATTTGCATCAAGCCTCTCGCCTATCACAATATTTTCATCCTGAATATTGCTGTATACAACTACCACATTGTTTGCTTCATCAACAAATACCTTGTCGGCTGTAAGAGTAGTATCTATGTTATCCGATTTAATCGCAACCTGGCTGCCTGCTTTAATATCATCCTTATATTTTGCCGGAAACTCTGATTTTACCAGCAGTGTGTTATCCGTTTTAGATATTATCATAACTGCACTGGAATAAGTTGCCTCTCCAATATTAAGCATTATATCCTTGATCTGTCCTGCCATTTCAGCCTTTATCTTTCCATCAGCCGCCTTAAGTTTAATCAATTCTTTTAGTTCGTCTTCCAACAAAGTGTATGAAAGTGAAAGTTGCTCAGTCATTGTGCTGTCAGCCGTTCCAAGACTTGCACTTTGTACAGCCTGCTGAAGAAGAAATAATTCCTTGTCACGAGCGTCGATTAACTGATCATATGCCTGTTTCTTTGCATTCATATCGGCTTCAAGCACATCCAGCATACTTGCATCTGTACCTGTTGCAACCTGACCACCATTTAAGCAGGCTTCCTTTGCATCTTCATAGGCTTTCTTTGCATCTTCATATGCCTTTGAGGCAATTGCAATACTCTTTTCGTACTCTTCCTCGGCCTGACTTAGATTATCTTCTGCCTGTTTTAACGCAAGGTCACTGCTTTTATCTGAAAATGCCTCCTGACTTTCTGCATCCTGTATCTGAAGCTTAAGGCTTGTCAATTCATTATTTTTAGCTGCAATCATCTGTTCAATCTTTGTCACGTCTACCTGAAAAAGCTCGTCCCCTTTTTCCACCTTGTCACCATTTGTAACAAATATCTGATTTACATAAAGTCCTTCGCTTACATAAACAGGGATATCCAATGTGCTTTCAATAACTGCCGAACCTGAAATATATTTATTAATACTTCCCGATTTAATCGTTTCAACTTTTACACCTGTAATTGTCATATTGTACATCACTTTTGACACAACAGTAAGTGCTATCATGATAATCACAAAGTACACCATATACTTCTTTATTTTGTCATTTAATCTTGTTTTATTATTTTCTCCCATATGTTAAATCTCCCTATGTTCCTGATACCTGACAATATTTTTATTAATGTCTATTTATTTTGCTTAATGGTTGTCACCGCAGCAATTCCACCTTCAAGATAATCCTTTCCAATGCCAAACACAAACAGTGCCGGAATAAATGCCACCACGGCTGATGCTAATGATATTCCCAGATTGTCAACCGTAACCTCTGAGAAAAAGATTGACAAAGTCCACTTTGTCTGGTCCTTAATGAAGGATACCGGCTGTTCAACCAGATTCCATATTTCAAGAAATGAAAGAACCAGCATTGAGGCTATTCCCGCTTTTCCGTATGGTACTCCTATTTTAAGAAATATCTTAAATTCCGAGGCTCCGTCCAGCCTTGCGGCCTCGAGTATTTCGGTTGGAATATCCCTGAAAAAATAGTGAAGAATAAAAACCGAAAATGTCGAAAAAATGGACGGCAATATAATAGCCCACAATGTATCCAAAAGATTAAGCTCCAGAATAACAATGTACTCCGACAGCATTATAACCTGAAATGGCATCAGCATAAAAAATATGTACAAATTAAAAAGAATTTTTTTGAATGGAAAATTATATACCGCAAATCCCCACGCAGCCATTATGCTTAAAAGACACTGCCCAAGCAGACTGACAGCAGCAACCTTTATGGAGTTCCAAAACACAACAAAAAATTCCGGTCTGTCAAACAGCAGCTTAATATAAGACCAAATATTTGGTTGTTTCGGAATTATGCCGAAAGAAGCATACCCACCGGAGTCTGTGATTGCAGGGCCAAGATAATCCCTAAGCTCTCCATCCCCCATAAATGAACCAATAAACATAAAGATAACCGGGTAACTGACAATAAATGCCACAACTGACAATATTAATATGATTGTTAACTTGTAAACTTTTTTCATTTTTCCTTAATCCTTTGACGAAACCTTTATACATGTTTGGAAAATAAACACCAGAATAAATATTGGAATAGATGTAAGCACTGCTCCCGCTGCCATCTTATTAACCTCTAATCCCGTAAACCAGTTGCTGAATATGTGCTGTAGCATATACATACTACTGTCAGGATAATTCCCGGCAACAAGATAAGCCTCCCTGAATACCTTGAAGGAATTTACTATTGCAAGTACCACTATCATAAACACTGAATTCTTTACCACCGGCAATGTAATTCTGAAAAAAACCACGATTTTGGATGAGGTTTCCAGTGCAGCTGCCTCGTAAAGCATGTCCGGAACCTGTGCCAGTATTGCAAGCCAGAGAATAACGTAGTATCCAAGATTTTTCCAAAGATAGCTTATTACCAATACTGAAAATGCCGCACTTGACGTAAGCCATGGTTTATCTTCCATACCTATATAATTCAGAGCTGCATTTAAAAATCCCTTATAGGAGAACATAACCTTCCACATAAGCACAACCGAAACCGTAGGAATAGCCATAGGAATAAGCATAGCGCTTTTTATTACATTAGCTACTACCGACACACGCCTTAATGCCATGGCAATAAGAAGCGATAAAATAATAAGAAGGGGAAGGGATATGAGAATAAATTTCCCCGTATTACCTGCCGCCAGCAAAAAAGGCTGTATATGCAGTACCTTATTAAAATGTGAAAATATTCCACCGTCTGTTTTAAAGTTAAATGCCCTAATAAAAACATCTATATACGGAATCAGAAAGAATATCCCAACCCCAATCAGATGTGGCAATACAAAACCTATGCCTTTCCATTTTTTCTTCATTACGATTTATTTCTCCTCTATCTCTTTATTGACTTACCCGACAAATACAACTGAACCTTTTCAAACAATACATTTCTTTTATAAGAATGGCACCATATATACCGGAATATAGTAAATCCCGTTCCCGCTACATATCCTTTTTCAATAAAAGAAATGTCCCTAGACAAGCAATAATGCTCCATCCTTAAGCATATAGACTTCTTCACATTTATCTATTATCTGGCTTCTGTGTGCAATACATATCAGCGTTAAATCGAGTGACAAAATATATTCCATTATACTGCTTTCGGTTTCCCCATCCAAATTGCTTGTAGCTTCATCAAGTATAAGTATCTTCGGTTTTGTTAATAAAGACTTTGCAATAGCAAGCCTCTGTTTTTGTCCTGAGGAAAATCCAATTCCACCTTCGTTCATTGTGGTATCATATCCCATCGGCAATTCCATGACAAATTCATTAACCTTACAAGCCTCACATACCTCATAAAAAAACTCATCATCAACCTTATTTCCCTCAAGAAGATTATCCGCAATAGTTTCAGAATAAAAATAACTTTCCTGCGATACCATTGCAATTTCTGTTTTAAAAACACTATCCGGAAGTTGTCTTACATTAATACCATCAATTAATACCTCTCCACAAAAAGGTTTATATATCCCCATCAGTATATCTGCAAACGTAGATTTTCCGGTTCCGCTTTTTCCAATTATTCCGTAACTTTTCCCTTTCTTAAAGTGAACATTTATATCCTCAAATATTGGTTTGTTTTCCTCATATCCGTAGCTTAAATCTAAAACTTCTATATCTCCAGACAGTTTCACTTCCCCATCTTTATGAGCTGTCATATCGTAATAAAAAATGCTGTCAAGTCTGTCAATTGCCGCTTCAGTTACCCTAAACGAAGTCTGTACACTCATAATGTTAAGTAAAGGACTGATAAATAAATTTGTCATTGCGTTAAACATAAGAAGTGTACCAAGAGAAAGCCGTCCATTTCTAACTTCCATTGCACCAAAAACAAGTATAATAATTCCGCTCACCATAGAAACCAGATTAAACATCTGCCCCTGCTTTAGTACAATTTTGCTGCCCTTTGCCTTCTTGCTGACAGTTTCCTCTACCAGCATCTTAAGCCTTGAGAAAAAAATGTCTTCATTCCTACGGGTTTTAACCTGTTTTATACTGTCCAGTATCTCCTTATATCCTGAAATTTGTTTACTGTTGCAACGCATTATATCGTCATTGGCTGTTTTTATCTTATCTTTGTAAAATAATATAATAAGAATGTATATCGTTACAGTAAGCAACAAACATACTAACAATTTAATAGAAATGTTAAGTAACATAACAAACACAATAACTGCTACAAGTGAATCCACAATTACAGTTACAAGCGCCTCAGAGAAAACAGAGGTTATACTTTCTGTTTCATTTCCTCTTGCTATCATATCACCGGACGTAATTCTTTTATACTTATCCATTCCGATGTTTAAGGTGTGATTATAATAATTTTCAGTAAGTTTTTTCTCCATAAAGCATGAAAATTTTATAGACAACTTACCTTTTATGTAATCCACCGCAGTTTTAAATAAGTAACATCCAATCAATATCAGTGCTATATCAACAAACGATATTTCTACCCGATACTTACCTGCCTCTATTTCAGCGACAAGCCACTTCATATTCTGCACATACTCTACAATGATTGGATATATTATAGTGCCCAGCAACTCTAAACCCAAAGCAATAAATGCCATGATATAAATTGGTATTATTGTTTTTCTATTTTCAGTTATGCATTCTTTTACAAGCTTTATAGTCTTACTTTTTCTTTTTTTAGGTTTAAACTGCTCTCCCGGTACAATTTCCACAAAATTGCCGGTGAACAACTCTTTAAAGTTTTCGATATCAACCTTATTTTTACCTGCCCCCGGATCATACACAGTAACAGTTTTTCCATCAATTTTTTCCACCACTACAAAGTGAAGCATTTTTTCCTCCGATATTATATGGCATATCAGAGGAAACTTAATTTCATCTTTATCCCTGGCTTCAATGATTTCCTCAACTGATGCCTGGTAACCATCACAGTCAAAACCAATTTTTTCACATGCATTGAGCATATCATACATACTACATCCATTTGAATTAAGATTAACAAGGTCTGAAAATTCTGAAATAGAAGTCTCATATCCATAATACCCTGCAACCATGGTAAGGCAAGCCGGACCACAATCTATCCTGGTTTGCTGTTTTTTAAGTTTTAATCTTCGCATTCTCCGTCGTTCCTTTTCACCTTATTTATTTTTTACATTTTGAAAGCTAATATCTTGTCAGGCTCAAAAAACTATTCACTCATATAAATCTTTATTTTCTCCGAAAGACTACTTACAGAACTTTCTTTGTCCTTACTACCACGAACAAACTGACTCAATTCATCTAATACCATCTGATCCAGTGTATTATCAAAATATAACGCCTTATCCATTAATTCTATTTTTGATATAACGTTTTCAATTTGAGTATCAATATCTATTTCTGTTTTGTCACTTTCCAATAAATCAGTACCTGTTGCCATATCCTCTCCACGATTATGAGTCATAGAATACATTTCCTTGTTGTATTTTCTCAAAGAATCTTTGTTGACTGAAAATGCCATAGCACCTCCATAATTACTTTGACACTCTTCACTTAAAGCAATCTTTATATACTCTTTTGCCATATCAATATTACTAGCTTCAGCTGATATTGCCATACATTCTCTCGCAATGTATCTATCGCTAAAATCAGCGGCTGGCACTTCTACAATACCGTTCATTTTGCTTGCCATATTATCATAGGAACTGTCGTAAGCAATTAAATCCCCACAGTTGAAGCAAACAAAGTCAAAACTTCCATCATACATTCCTGCATAGGTATTCATAAACATCATATAGTTAATATCAAAATCCCTATCATCATTTTCCTGAATATTTATCAGTTTCTTTGATGACTCAAAAAAATCACCTATTTTTTCCTGATTAATATTTCCACTTTTTATATCATCTCGAATATCTTTGTAATACGTTCCAATAATATAAGTATTTACTAAATCACTTGGAATAACATTATGATTATTATTATTTTCCTCGATAAACTTAATAAAATCATTAATGTTTTCCGAAGCTATTAAATTTTCCTTTGTTCCAACCTTAGCAAAAAGTTGAACGCTACTTGGAACAACATATATTTTGTCATCTTGCTTAAAGGAATCTAAGATGTTATCAAAATAGTTTCCACTTGATTTTATTGATTCAATCACTTCTGATAAATCGTATAATTTATTATCCTCGAAATATTTTTCAAATGGTAGCCCATCCATGTATATTACATCCGGACCTTCACTTGACATTATCTGTGTATTAAGATTTTTTATTGCATCTTCCTCTGTGATTCCAGAATCAGGATTTACAATACCTATCTCAATTTCAACTTCAACATTTGGATATTTATCTGTAAAGCATCTTACAGCAGCATTAAATGTCTGATCCTGTCTAAGTGCCCATATTTTAAGTTTATTATTCCCACCGTTTTTATCTTGAATATCATCATCAGATAATGACATTGAATCACTATATCTATATAAAATATTTCTATTTTCCTTCTCTGATTTAACAAGCGAATACATCTTTCCATCATCGACCAAATAACTAAGTATTTTTTCTGTAGTCTCATATCCAAGTGCCTTGGATACACTAAAATCAGCTGATTTCATATCCACATTACTTATTTTATCCCCGGATATTGTGTACATCATATCATTCTCTATATACATCTTAATTGAGGTTCCCATCTGTTTTGCTTCCATGAAAAACTGTTGGTATTTATCACACATTGCCTGTTCATTATCATGAGTTTTCAACCCCTCATAATATAGTATTTCTCCATCCCACATAAGAAGAGTATTATCATACAGCGAAAACTCATTTATATATTCCAGTTCACTATTTTCGTATATACAACTTACACTATAATCATTATTTAGCTCATAGATATTTCCATTAATGTCAGAGAATAATACTCTACCTTCTACAAATTTAACCAAATCTACTGTATTCTTATAATCTCCTTTTTCCAAATAGTATTCTTCAAGTTCTTCAACAACCTCACTTTTTAGCTCTGGAAAAGAAATCTTAACCTCTTTATTTTCTCCTTTGCTATTTATTAATGCAAGTTTCAAATCACTACACGAAACCTTTACTTCATCCTTACCATCTACCTCATTATTGTATAATACAAAGGCCTCTCCATCTGGTGAAACATAAGCCTTGCAATAAGCTTCTTTATCTATATTCAATACTTGATTAATGTCGTATTTTCTTTCCCATTCATCATTTTTATTCATATACCAAACACTTTGCATATTATCTGATTGCTTTCCAACCACATATATTCCACTAGTGTTAGACTTTGAAATACTCTGTATTTCTGAATTATCTGGTAATTCTATAATATTTTTGCTATAAACATTCTTTACGGATGCTTCAGGAACGATATCATTATTATTAGTATTTTTCTTTAATCCGCATCCTGCAGTATTAATCATTAAAAGCAACATAGAGAATATTAATCCAATTCTTTGATTTATCTTTTTTTGATTTTTTTTTAACATCTATTATATCTCCTTACAGCTCCACCACTAGGCAATTTTAGAAAAAATTAATCATAAAGAGTAAGGCATGCTGTCAAGCCACCATTAATTGTTTTTAATTCTTCGTTTGATATTTTTTTCATATTTAAATTCCTTTCATAATGAAATTGCTACTTTTTTCAGTAACTAGTTGTATCGATGCATACTTCTTTGCGCACATTAATATTAGCAAAGGATTTATTTTTATACAATATGCCAAGGGATGAATGGTCATATTTTAGGATAACTGGCCGCATCTCATCCATACAACCGTAACAAATTGATTGTTTTCATTAACGCTATACGAAACATCTCCATGATACTTTTCAACGCATCTTATAATATTTTTAATTCCAAAGCCATGATTTAATTTATCACTTTTTGTTGTTTTTAGTACACTAGTATGTTGTATATTATCTACGTCATATATTGGATTAATCATAGTTATAACTATCTTATTCTGATTGTTTTTTATTGAAAACGTAATTTTTCTTAAGTTCTCTTCAAGCTTTTTAGTTTCCTCAATTGCATTATTCAACATATTAGGAATAATAGTACTCCAATCATAGTCTTCAATATTTTTTGCGTCTATTACACTACCCTCAACATCTAGCTTAATATCTAACTTACCCGCTTCTGCAACATAATGGTTAATTATTGCATTAACAAAATTGTGTCCCACATCTACTACCTGATCAAAATAATCTCCTTCTTCGCATATTGTACGAGCATATTTTATTAATTCATCATATTTTTTTTCTTCTGCATAATATAAAATGCCTCTAACATGATTTTTGTAATCATGTATAAACTTCCGAATCTCAATATCTCTTTCCTCTAATTGCATATAGTAGTTATATAACATCTTATTCTTCTCATCATTAACCTTTCCGGCAATCTTTAATTCATTGTTCTGGTTAACAAAATATATAAAGAATATTCCCAAAAATGATATTATTATTGCCATCACACCAGCAAATATAATATATCTTGAAGTATGAAATTCTTTACTATTGTAGTATGGATATGTAACTGCATATATCACAAAGAAAATAATTAATCCAATAGTTAACGATATCCATATATTTTGAGAAATATTTATTGTTTTATGGGTTATTTTTCGATAAATCAATATCAAACATAATAGTAATACTATCCCAATCGGGCCAGCAACTAAATCAATATATTCATCATTTATATCAAAATAATTCTGTAACGGTAAACCAATCATTGCATCTAACACAGCAGACACAAAATACATAAGAAATACTCCCAATATAGTTTTTACCATACTATAATTAATGAATAAATATACAAACATCATACATATTATCAAGTTTTTATTAATAGATAAATAATAATTATTTATTAACGCAGAAAGAGCCCAAAGTCCAATTGAACCAGCTAGCCATATTATCAATTTGCGTTTTTCCAACTTAATTTTATCACCAAGCACTAACATTATTATGATTATAATATGGAGTAAATCGCTTAGCAAAACCACCATCTCACATAATATGTTCATACTTTTCATCTCCCGCCCTTACACATATACTTCGTATACTTTTCTTTTATCTCAGACTTCTTTCTTCTTGAAAAAGCAATCTTTTCTCCAGAATATAGCACAATCTTCTCGTCTATGAAATCGATATGCGATACATTAACAATATATCCTTTATGCACTCTCGCAAACAACGAACTAGAGAGTATTTTCTCCCATTCGCCTAATGATTTGTCGCTAAGCCCAACGAAATTATCAAGCCAAACCTCTGTTCCGTTATGTCTGGAAGATATATACAAAATGTCTTTTTCTTTTATTTCAACAGGTATTCCTTCATGAACCACACTATATGAAACAAATTGCCCATCTGCTTCTATAATACTATCAATACATTCCTCTATCTCATCTAAGTATGAATCCTTTATAAGATATCTATGTGCTCCAACCTGATAAGCAGTTCTTACGGGCTCAATATGGCTCGTCAAAAAAACTATTTTAGTATAAGAATTACCTTCACGAATCTTCCTTGCAGTCTGCATTCCATCAAAGCCGGGCATCTCAATATCCAAAAAAATAATATCAAATAATGAATCAGCTTCCAACAGACCTTCTCCTGCATCATATTCAGTAATATGTATATTAATTTTACGCTTTGCAAATTGCCTCTCTAATTCTTTACATAGCATCTCTCTCATATATGCTTCATCATCACAAACAGCAATGTTTAACTGTGCGTCATTCATTCAAAGCCCCCCATTGACTAAAATAATAAAACATAAGGGTAATTATATCATATTTCCATATAAAGTAGTGTTTTTTTTCAAAAAAATTAAGCACTTGGTTCCGGGGTGTACCCCAAAAAACCAAGTGCTTAATTACAATACTAATTACAATACTATTTTCTACTCCGACATATATATATTTATTTTGTCAATAGTTCCTTTTACAGCTTCCTCCTTACTCAGTTCATTATTCAAATATCTTGTAAGCATTTCGAAAACAATATCATCACAGCCTGCCCCCATATATATTGGTCTATCAAAGCCTTCAATTTTTGATACGGCCTTATCAACAAACTCA
>JAQYAV010000051.1 GCA_029338675.1 Lachnospiraceae bacterium | reverse complement strand
TATTCAAGAGAGTATTTATGATAGGGCAGCAAGGCTTTGTAAAAATGCAAAGAGTAGACAAGACAAACAGAAAGAAAAATCAGTAGAACAGATTGCAGAGATTGCACAGTCTATTCCGTTTGATGACAAAGTAGTTATGATTGATACTTCTGATATTTTAGATACTGGCTTAACTGGTGTAGTTGCTATTAAAATAGCAGAAATGTTTAATAAACCTTGTATTCTTTTAAATAAGTTTTTGGATAAAAAAACAGGGAAGATTACATATGGTGGTAGTGCAAGAAATGTTAATCATAGTCCTATAGAAAGTTTTAAAGACATTGTAAATAGCACGAATGTATTTAATTTCGGTAAAGGACATGCTAATGCATTTGGGGTTAATCTTGATTTAGATAAGAAAGATGAAGCAATAAATGTAATGAATAACATCCTAAGAGATGTAGAATATGATTCCACTTATCGAGTTGATTTTATCTTGGATATAGAAGATGTAGATATAAAACTAATTACAGAATTAGCAAGATTTGAGGATATTGTATGTCAAGGTATTGAAGAACCTATGCTTGCAGTTGAAAATATATCTCTTACAAAAGACTGTTTTGAGATATTTGGCAAAAATGAAGACACAATAAGTTTCATGATTGATGAGATTAAATATATTCAGTTTAAGTGCAAAGATGGTAATCCGCTATATGATTGGATTCAAAATGCGTGGGATGAGAATGATAGCGTTACATTTAATATAGTAGGAAAGCCATCAATTAACGAATATAACGGTGTGAGAACACCACAAATTATCATAGAAGATGTTGTTGTAATTGATACAAATAGTAATTCAGAAGATGAAGATTGGTAGGTGATTGATTGTTTACACATTTACATATACATACAACTCAAGGTTCTTTGCTTGATTCTATATTAAAAGTTGAAGATGCAGTAAAATTTTCGAGTGAATATGGTATGAAAGCAATGGCTTTAACGGATCACGGCAGTATGGCTTCATTCGTAAATTTCGTTAAAGAATGCAATAAGTATAATATTAAACCTATTATTGGAAATGAAGTTTATGAAGTAGATGATATGTGGGAGAAAGCAGATACAAAAGAATACAGTCAATCACGCTACCATCTAATTTTATTAGCAAGAACACAAGAGGGATATAAAAATCTTATTAAGATTACATCTGTATCAAGAACAGAAGGATTATATAAGAAACCAAGAATTGATATTAAATATATCAAAGAAAATGGACTTGGTAAAGGGATTATTTGCTTAACTGCCTGTCAAGCAGGTAGGTTGAGCAGATACCTTACTAATGGAAAATATGATGAAGCAGAAGAATTTATTAGTCATTTACAAGACACTTTTGATTATGTGGTGTGTGAGCTTCAGTCACACAATACAGAAGACCAAGCAAATGCTAATAAATTGATTTATGAGTTCTCACAGAAGCATAGTTTACCATATACCATTACGACAGATGCACATATGCTGAGTGATTCTTTAAAAGATTCACATGCAATGTTTGTTGAAATTGGAGAAGGTAGAGAAGTAGGAGAGAGTTATACAGACTGTTATCTGCAAACAGAAGATGAAATTTATGAAAAATTATCTGGTCAGTTCTCAAAAGAAATAATTAGAAAAGGTATTGAGGAATCTGTAAATATCGCAGACATCGTAGAAAATATTGATATTGGCTTAAACAAAGGAAATATCATGCCAAAGATTAACATTGAAAATGGATACGATAGTCACGAAGATTATTTAAGATATTTAGTATTTAAGACTTTTGATGAGAAGTTTGGTCATATGTCAAAAGAAGACCAAGAAATAAGAAGACAAAGACTTGAAACAGAATTGCCAGTATTATATGCAGTTGATTATACAGACTACTTCATTATGTTATATATGCTTGCAAAAGAAGCACGAAAGAGACATATACCATTAGGTTATTCCAGAGGTTCAGGTGCAAACTGTTTATGTTTATTTATGTTAAATGTAACACAGATTGATAGTGTTAGATGGGATTTAGACTTCTCTCGTTTTGCCAATTTGGGAAGAAAATCAATGGCAGATTTTGATTGGGATATATCTAAACGTAGAAGAAAAGAAATGGTTGAGATTTCCGAAGAACTGTTTGGTAAAGAGAATGTCGCTCCAATTGCAACATTTAATACATTAAGTACAAAGGTTGCTATCCGTGACATTGGTAAAGTTTTGGATGAGAAAGAAGATTCTCCTTACTATAAGCAGATTCCTTATAAATTGCGTGATGAAGTTGCAAAGATGATTCCTACAATCAAGACTTTAAATGATTTAGGAGAAGAGGAAGAAAAAGATGTACTT
>JAQYAV010000050.1 GCA_029338675.1 Lachnospiraceae bacterium | reverse complement strand
GCTTTTAAATTTTTAATTGTAAAAGCTAAACGATCGTCTGATATCTCCTTAGATATCTTATCCACTACCCCCTTCAAAGAAGCAAAATCAACTGTCATAAACTCGCCAATTGAAAGTCCTTGCACCTTATATTCATCAAATTGCTTTCCATATTTTTTCCCATGACAGCATTCGCATTCAAATTCGGAATAATACGACTTGCCAATGCCACAATTTGGAAGCATTGGGGTGCCAGTTAGGACTCCAAAAAACTTTGAAGTTCTTCTTGAAAAAGCATTCGTTTTCTTATAACGAACTGAATACTTTTCTGTACTCTCTCCATATAAAAGAAGATCCTTTTCTTTATCTGACAGTTCTCTAAACGTTTTATAACTATCTATGTTATTGTCATCGCAGAAGTTCACTATCATTTGCGCATAAAAATCTTTATACCTATTCCAGCATCTGAAAGGAACGTTCTTTAATGGAACATTAAAATCAACTATCTTATTGTAGTCAAGTTGACTAACATATCCAAGTCCATGACAATTCTCGCATAAATTACTTTCTTTATTCAGAACAAAGAAGTCTTCGGATAGACCTAGCATCACTGCATAGATCAATCCGATACTTCTGTTAAGGCCAAAATATGTTCCAATGGTTGACCGCATATTATTATTGTGATTAGACTGCTTTATTGGAACTGCAGCCACCATGTTAGAAAAAGCTCTAACTTTATAGGAAGGTTCGCTCACTTCATCAGCAAACATGGCCATAAATTCATGCTGGCCAATTTGCGCAATGGTATCGTAAGCCAGTGAGGATTTACCACTGCCTGAAGGTCCAATTATTAAATTAACGCCCTTTTTCACAATCTGAACATCTATGTTTTTTAGGTTGTTTGTCTCAATACCTTCAATAACAATGTTATCACTCATGCAATCACCCTTCCTTTATTATTCTATATAAATCTCTAATCAAGAAATCCAATGTCATCTTTGAATGAGTACAGAAACGTTCATCCAAATCATGAATTGTATTTCCTTTCTTCAAATGCATAGCATTGATTGGACAACCTCCACCACAAATACCAAGCGCAGGACAATCCTGACACTCATCTTTATTAATTGGTGTTAATTGTGACCATTCAATAAAATCTTTATGCTTTGTTGCATCAAACTCTTCATCGTCAACAGTAGTTACGAAGTACTGCTTATTATGCAAACACCCATGGCAAATACCCACTTGACCATTTGGTGCGATAACAATCTGTCCGCCACCTGTTGCTGCACAATCTGAGAAATAAACTTGTGATTTTGTAAATGATTTAAGTTTTCTCATTATACGATCTTCATATATTCCACGTTTTCTCAATTCAACAAACTCGTCAAGTATAAATTGAGAAGCCTTTTCATTGTATTCCTGTGGAACAATAAAGTTCTCATCTGACATCATGATGTTAAAGCCAAATGACTTCACTCCATAACTATCAACAAGTCTAAGTATATCTTTTGTATCTTTAATTGTCTCTTCACTCAATGTAACAGACAATGAAACATCAACACCAATTCTCTTACACATATCAAGCGTTTTAAGAATTTTGTTAAATACATTATTGCCTGCAACATCCACTCTCATTGTATTTGCTTCTTCAGTAAATCCATCAATTGAAATAGCAATAGAAACACCTAACTCTTTTAATTTAAGTGCTCTTTCCTCTGTAAGAAGCAAGCCATTAGAAACCATTGACATTTCCAAATGTTTTACACACTTTTCTACATCTCTAAGACTATTAATCTTCTCAGCAATATGCACTAACACATCATAATTTACAAGTGGCTCACCGCCGTAAAAAATAATAGCAGGCTTATTATCCTCAAAATCCATACCAGATAACTTGATCTGTTTAATAAAGAAGTCAACAGCCTTATCCGCTGTTTCAATTGACATATTTTCTAATGAAAAATTACTTCTCTTGCATGCATCATTATTTCCAAGGAAGCAGTATTTACACGCAAGGTTACACTGCTCACTTGTAATCATATAGCATACATTAATTGCTGGTCCAGGAACCCTACTTCTTACAAACTGTAAAACCTTATCATCATCTTCTTCTGAGTAATTTAAGATTTTATATTTTACTAATTCATTCACTTCATTCTTAATGTTTTCCGGTGCATCATCGTAATCATTGCAAAAAGGACCTGCAAGCCATGCCTGCAAGTCCTCGTAAGCCTTCTTATTCAAATACACTGGTTTCATTCTAAGTGAATGATATAATGCTACATCGTCGCCCAAATCAAAAGTATGAGCATAACGTGAGTATCTTACCATTCTATCTCCTCCATAGTATTCATGTCTCGGCACACGCGATAGCAATCATGCCACACATCTTAATTAGTTTTATATGTGCTGCTTTACATGCCTCGACCAAAGTAATTGTAAAAGCTGTATCACAACTTTTTGTGTAATTATTCCCAATCGAGCTCATCTAAATCTGGAATGTTACGGCATGATCTGCACAAGCAATTTCCATTACATGAAATACAATTGCATTTCGCCATAACAACAGCTTCTTCCACCATATTGCCATACATTTTTTTATAATCAATACCAGTTGCTGCCATATCAATTTCCTCCAAATCTGATCTTATTTGGGATATATATTATTCCCAATCAAGCTCGTCTAAATCTGGAATGTTACGACATGAGCATGCACATGTACATGAATTACATGCTACACAAGCACATCTAGCCATAACTACTGCTTCGTCACAAATAGCACCAAACATTTTTGCGTATTCTGTATTGTTTGCACTCATCTTACATTTCCTCCCAATCTACATCTGCGATAATACCACCTGAACAAGAACAACGACAATTGCACATACAACCTGTACACTGTGAGATGCAAGAAGCAGCGCTCTGCATTGTCTTTTCAGTAATATTACCAAGCATTTTACCATAAGAATCTACGTTGTAACTAATCATCGTAATTACCTCCTCGTAAAGTTTGATAAATTTATACTATCACACACTAATCAGCATGTCAACAATTAACCAATTATACGACTTATATCGAGCCTACGTAAAAGCACAATATATAGCACTAATTGCTGTTTTAGAACGCTATATATTGTGCTTTTTAAGCCATTTATTAAAAAATACATTTTTTTGTAATCATGCTAAAAACCCAGTATTTACAAGGCTTTCTACAGTTTTATAAAATGGGTATAATTCGTATATCATCTATGATAGTTCCAAATCCACTAAAATACAAAATTTATTTCTTTCGTCTTTATTATCGTACTTTTTTTTCATGCTTTTCAACCTTTTTTTCAAAGCAAAATTGCATTATTTCTTTACAATGGTTTTTTACTCTATAATCATACTCTTCCATAAATTCATCATACAAAGACATCTTATATCGGATACTCCTCATCTTTTCCTCTGTATATCCCATACGCTTACAATACGCATTAAATTCTGTCATAATATCATCTGTAGGTTCTGAAAGAAGTTCTGCTCGCTCCTTAATTGAAAGCTTTTTAAAATCAACTGGTTCAGACTCAATATCCTTCTC
>JAQYAV010000049.1 GCA_029338675.1 Lachnospiraceae bacterium | reverse complement strand
GATAATTTAAAGAATCCTGAATCTATAACAACAGAATCAGCAAATGGCCCGGAATCACATACTCATACAATTAAGACACCTGATAATCAGAAGCCTATAAAAGTAGGAGACAGAGTCTTGGTTGCTGTTATGGGTGTAAATGCAGTTATTATAGGGAGGATTTCAAATGGCTAATTTATTCCCGATAAATAGTATTGAATCAATCACTCCAAAAGAGAACAAGACTTTTGAATTAAAAGGAAGCTATGCTATTGATTTTGAAACAATGACATTTATAAAGAATCCTAATGGAACAGTAAAAATATTAAGTGGTTTTGACGCATATATTCAATGGTGTCAGCTTGCTATGATGACAGTAAGAAATAGATTTAAGGCTTATACTTATAGATTTGGAAGAGATGAATTAAATAAAGAATTAAACAAAGAAGCTACAGAAATGGAACTTACAAGAATCAGACAGGAAGCATTAATGGCACATCCAAATACAAAAAGTGTTGATTCTTTTTCTTATACATGGGGAAATGGTGAAGTTTACTATGAATATACTGTTACTCCGGTTCAAGGGCAAAGTAAGATATTAAAAAATACTGAGAAAGTGGGGGGGAAAATTTGAAATATGATATAGATATTCCTGAAGAATATAAAATGACAGCTGATGAAATACATAGAGTTATGTTGAAAGATGCACCTGAAGGAATTTCAACTGTAGAAGGAGATATAGTTTGGAGCAATACAAGACCTACATCAGAAGAATCAGCAAAACTTCGTAATTTAGTAGCAAAACAGGTTTTAATACAAGGATTTGCACAGACAGCAACAGGAGTTTTTTTGGATATGAAAGGTGAAGCTGATGGTGTAGACAGAAAAAAAGGAGAATATGCAGTTCATAAAATAAGAATAATAGGAACACAAGGAACTGAAATACAAGTAGGGAGGACTATTTCAACAAAGTCGGATGAATACAATAAACCTATAAATTTTATTATTCAACGTTCAGTTGGGATTGGTTCTGATGGATATGTTGATGTTGAAGCAGAATGTACTGAAATAGGTGAAAAAGGAAATGTAGAAATTGGTACTATAACAGTACTTACAAAAAGTATACAAGGTATTACGTCTTTGCAAAATATTGAGATAATAAAAAAAGGTGTAGATAAAGAAGATGATGAATCTTATAGACAAAGAATAATAGAAAATGGGCGTTATCCAGGAGTAAGTGCTAATCAATATCATTATAAGAAATGGGCTAAAGAAATTGAAGGAATTAAATATTGCAAAGTATTTCCACTTTGGGATAAAAGTAACGGAAATAATGGAAATGGAACTGTAAAACTTGTATTAGCAGATGAATTTAATATGCCAGTAACAGAAGACAAAATAAAAGAGGTAAAGAATCATATTGATCCTTATCCTGAAGGAACTGGATCAGGACAAGCACCAATTGGAGCCACAGTAACAGTTGTAAGTTGTGTAAAAAAACTTATAAATATTGATGCACAAGTATCTTTATATGATGGCTATGTATTATCAGAAGTGAAAAAGCAATTCGAAATTAATTTAAAAGAATACTTTGCCCAGATGTCATTAGAAGAAACTAAAAAAGTATCTTATGCAAGGATTGTAAATAAATTACTGACAACAGAAGGTGTTGATGAATATAGTGACCCAATAATAAATGGAAGTACAGCAAACATTATTTTAGATGATGATGAAGTAGCTTCGGTTGGAAATATATCTCTAACCTTAGAAAGCTAGGTGATTTATTTGATTTCAGAAGAGAACATACAAAAATATTATAAGGATTTATCGGATTACTTACCTGATTTGTTTAAAGAATTGCCTGAACAACAAGTAATTATGCACCTTAATAGTAGAGAAATTGCTAGAGTAAAGTTTTTATTTGAAGATGTTTTAAACCAGTTTAATGTAGAAACGGCTACATGGGGATTGAGAATCTATGAAGATTACTATTTAATACCATACAATCCATCTATAAGTTATGAGGAAAGAAGAAAGACAATAAACAGTTATATGATGAGTAAAGGACCAACTACAGCTGAATTTATAAAAAAAATAGCAAGTATTTATGCTGAAGAAGTAGAGGTAATAAGACATGATGCTGAATTATGGGTAGATATAATTTTGCAAACTAGCAGTGGATTTGGTGATTTTATAGAAAAACTTATGCAGAAAATTAAAATAATAGTACCTGCACATATAGGTACACATTTTACTCTTGCTTCAAAAGAAATATTTAAAGATACAATTCATGCAGGATCTGCTTTAGTAAGTACATTACATTATACATTAACAAATGATTTTGCTGTTGATTATGAAGCAAAAGCAGAAAATAAAGTATGTACTGCAGAAATTGATACTAAAATATACACACTAACAAATGATTTTTCTAAAAGCTATAATTCAACAGCAGCAAACAATAATGCTTCTGTGATTATAAGTACACAAAGATATACTTTAAAGTAGAAAGGAACGTGAAATATGGCTAATTTCAAGACAACAATAATAACGCAAAAAGGACATGCACTTATTGCCAAATTGGAAGCTGGAACAGCAACCTCCAACTTTAAAAAAATATGTACGAGTGATTATGACTATTCTTCATTAAGCAATTCTCAATTAGAGAAATTAACATCAATTCGTGATGTTAAGCAAACTATACTTCCTGATAAAGTATCAGTTATAAATAAATCTACTGTAAAAGTAAGTGGTACATTAACAAATACAGAATTAAAAACAGGATATTATATAAGAACAATAGCTTTATATGCAGTAGATCCTGATGAAGGAGAAATTCTGTACAGTATAACACCATCAACTTTGAGTGATTTTATTCCACCTAACAATGGAGTAACAAGTAGTGGAGTTATTATAGATTTATTGACAACAGTTAGTAATGCAGAGAATGTTTCTATAGATGTTGATCCAAATGCTATAGTATCCATACAGACTTTTAATGATTTTAAAGAAGAAGTTAATTCGCAATTGAATAAAAATGCGAATGAAATTAATAATATAATAACAGAGTATGCAAAGAAAACTGATGTTAATGATTTGGCTAGTAAAAAAGCAGAAAAAAACGATTTGCAAACAGTATCTAATGAATTAAATGTACAAAAGGCTAGAATAGATGCTTTTACAAGTTTGGCACAAGGTAGCACAACTGGAGACGCTGAATTGATAGATACTAGAGTAGGACTAATTGGCGAAACATATCCAAACTCAGGAACAGCTGTTAGAACTCAATTAGAATTATTTCTACAAGATTGTGGACTAGATTATGTTGATGTTCCTATTACTAATGACAATATTCATGTAGGATATATTAGTAGTAGTAAAGGAATATTAGTCAATGACGTTGCTCATCACGTCGACGCTATAAAACTTAAAAAAGGTGAAACAATTAAAATATATGCTGAAGGGTATGAAAATAATGTGGCTATGATTTCCAGATTAAATCCTGAAAATGGAACTTATACCCCTTTAGTTAGTTGTGTAGATAATGTAGCAAAATGGTATACTTATAC
>JAQYAV010000048.1 GCA_029338675.1 Lachnospiraceae bacterium | reverse complement strand
ATATGGGTCTATGCATATAACATCATCACAAATGTAATAATATTTGAATTTCTTTAAATTAAGACCTGAAACAACAAGGGAATAAATCTTCCCGTAATACTTAAATTCATCAATTGGAATCTTAATTTCAATTTCATCTTTAACATCTGAAATAACAAGAATAAGCGAATCTTTTACATCAAAAGCGCAGGTAAAAACATAATCGTTTCCCTGCTTAAAAACACCATACTGCGTATTATTTGATTTTGATATTGAAAGATAATTTAACTCTGGCATATTCAGACTTCGTCAAAATACTGATTATCAAGATATTCCTCGAACGCATCAAGTACTATCTCGTATTCAAGGTCATCATCAATATAACCAAGTACAGGCTGTTCGTTAGGATCATCAGGATTTTCAGAATATCTGTAGAACCATACTTCCTGTTCAGGCTCAACCGGATTTTGGTCACGTGGTGCAAGTGCCACATAATCGGCGCCTCCGACTTCAAGTATTGTGACAACCTCACACATTACTGTTCTGCCATCATCAAGTCTTAATTCTACGCTCATTTCCTCTTCAGGATATCCAACAGGCATATTAGTATCTGACATTTTACTTTCTCCTATTACTTATACTATTCAATAGAATATTTCTCACTGTAATCTTCAAATAAATTATCAAAAATCTTATCTCCCGACTTAACGGTGTTAAGATATTTATGTGTGTCATATGAATGTCTTTCATATATTTCTATTACTGCGGCTGCAATATTAGAGCAATGGTCTGATATTCTTGAACAGTTAAGAAGAATATCCTGTAAGATAAATCCCATATCAATCGAGCATTTGCCCTCCTTTAATCTGACCATATGACGGGATTTCATTGATAATACAATATTATCTATAACCTGTTCAAGCGGTTCTACACATATTGCAGTATTGATATTATTGCCTATATATGCCTGTGTTGCAAGATAAACGATTTCCTTTACTGCATCAACAAGAACTGCAATCTCTTCCTTCGCATCAGCTGTAAATTCAAGGTTAGCTTCATATGCCTTCCTTATTGAATACATAATATTTACACCATGATCTCCAAGTCTTTCAAAATCGCCAATTGCATAAAGTATTTTGTTAGATTCAAGAGAGTCTGACTCGGAAAGCTGTGTACCGTTAAGCTTAACCATATATGAACCAACTGCGTCTTCATATGAATCAAGCCTGTTCTCAAGATGAACTATTTCTTCTGCTTTATCTTCATCGTATTTAACCATGATATCTAAAGCTCTGATAATTTCGGATTTAGCAATTCTAGCCATTTCGGCAGCTGCTGAATTGGCCTCGGAAATTGCAATTGAAGGAGTTGCAAGAAGTCTTTCATCAAGAATGATTGTTGATTCCTCGTCTTCACCATTCCCAGGAATTACAAGGTTAGCAATAAGTACAAGTAATTTATTAAACGGAACAAGTATTACTGTTGTACCAATATTAAATATAGAGTGAACTACAGCTATTCCAAATGAATTAATCGGACTTTCAAGTAATGATACTTCTAACAATCCCCTGCATACAGAATAAATAATCATAAATACAACAGTACCGATTAAGTTAAATGAAATATGTACAACAGAAACCTTTTTAGCATTTTTGTTAACACCAATACTTGAAATAAGTGATGTTACACATGTACCAATATTCTGACCCATGATAATAGGAATAGCCATTCCATATGTAATTGAGCCAGTTAATGCAAGTGCCTGCAAAATACCGACAGAAGCAGCTTAGCTATGGATTATTCCTGTGACAAGTGCACCAATTAATACACAAATAAGTGGATTACTAAAGGCCGTAAGAACCTGTGCAAATTCAGGCATATCTGCAAGTGGAGCAACAGCATCACTCATAAGCTTCATACCATACATTAATATTGCAAAGCCGATTAAGATAGAACCGATACTCTTCTTTTTCTGCTTTTTACTTGTCATTATAAGAAGAATACCTATTAATGCGAAAATAAGTGAAAAATTCTCAGGCTTTAAAAGCTTAAGAAACATATTACTTGACTCAAGTCCTACAAGTGACAAAAGCCATGCCGTAAGTGTAGTACCTACGTTAGAACCCATAATGATTCCTACTGATTGATCAATAGTCATAATACCTGAGTTAACAAGTCCGACTAACATTACCGTTGTTGCAGAGGATGACTGAATTGCAATTGTAATACCTGCACCAAGCAGTAAGCTCTTAAATACATTGTCAGTCATCGACTTAAGCAGCTTTTCAAGCTTACCGCCTGCCATACGTTCAAGTCCTGTTGACATGATATTCATTCCATACAGGAAAAACGCAAGCCCTCCGGCAACCATAATTAGTGAAAAAATATCCATCTTGTCTCCAAATTCAGCTTAATCTTTTTTGTAAATCTAAAACAGCTCTACCTGCACATACTCAATCATTATACTTCAAATCAATACATTTTGTCACGATTTTAATCGTTTAAGTTGAACTCTTTTATATCTATTTTTCCTCCAGTTCGCTTATAAATCTTG
>JAQYAV010000047.1 GCA_029338675.1 Lachnospiraceae bacterium | reverse complement strand
TTTCTTGCTGTATATTTTACTTTTAGAAGAAGTCCATATTTTGCATTGGCATATGCCGCGAATGATATTGTCCTAATTATTCTGTGGATATTAGCAAGTTTGTATGATATTAAATATTTATCAGTGGTGGTATGCTTTGTTACATTTCTTTTCAATGATATCTACGGATTTGTGAGTTGGTGTAAGATGAAAGAAAGACAAATGAAGGAGCTGTAAAATTTCAGTTCTCACATGACGAAATTTATAGGATTTAATAACTGTTATATCTTGTTATAAAAATCTCGTCAAACCCTTGAAAACACTAAACTTTTCACTGGTGTCCTTTCCATTACATCTTGTATCGTGTTATATCAATTTACCTTTATTTATGAACCCTCATAAGGGAAAAAACAAGGGCACAAGATGTCCGGTGGACATCTGCTCTGTGCGGACCGAAGCGGAGCGGAGACAGACAATCTGGTAACAACTTATAACAAATTATGAAAATGGCGGTTGGAACTGGATGAAATGCTTTTAATACATTTCTATGAAAGGACTGATAAGATGAGATTGATATATGCAGATTATAACCAGCAGACGAACAGTATTGATGTAACCACCTTTGAGAATTACATATTGCGGATTGACTGTAATAAGGCAGAGAACGGATTAAGAACTACTCCGTGCTCACAGAATTCGCTTAATGCATTGGCAATAGATGAGCCACTTGAATATGCTCGGCTTGCTCTAGATGGAGAAATGCAGGCATGGGTGGATGCGATTGATAGTTTAGAGATATGCTGAATTGATAATTAAGACTTGACCGATAATGAAAGAGTATGTATAATAAAGAAAAAAGTTTTAGGAGATTTTTGTTTGTTAAGTTTAATTGTAATCGAAAAAATTGCAAAATAAATATTGCAGGGTGATTTTTAGTTTGCGCTAGGAGTCTGCCCATTTGTTGACACATAGTTGTCAGCGTTTTCGCCTTACAATTGCTTAATATTGTGGTATATATATTTCCTTAGATGATATTAGCATGGCTGTATGGTCATGCTATTTTTATGCCTTTTGGAAATATATAGAATAATCATATCGAGATTGAATGACCATAGTATCTTAATGCACTTAGGGTAACTATGGTCTTTTTGTGTTTAAGGCGAGATAAAAGTCTGGAATGCGAGGGAAAGAAAATGAATATAGAGAGACAAATTGAATTTGATAAAGTAAAAGAGATATGGGCTGAATTAGCTGTTACTGATTGGGCTAAAGAAAGAATCAGAGAAGCAACGTTGTTCTTTTCAGAAACTGAATTGAAAAAGAAATTAAGAGATACAACAGACGCAAGGTTTCTGATTGAAAAGCTGGGGATGCCGCCGTTACAAAATATGACTGAAATAAAAGAGGCGTTATTGATAGCTGAAAAAGGAGATTGTTTAACTCCTTATCAATTGGAACGTGTAGAAAGAGGGTTGGTTGTAATAAGGCGGTTGAAGGATTATTTAGCAAGGGGAAAGATGTATCAGAATTCTCTGTCGTACTATGACGAAAATCTGGATGAGCTATCAGAATTGAGCCGGGAAATTGCTGTTAAAATCAGGAATGGAGCAGTGGATGATTATGCATCAAAAGAATTAGAACAGATTCGAAAGCAAATAATTAAGTGTGAAGAGCAGATGAAGCAAAAGGCGGAGCAAATTCTACGCTCTAACAAGGAATGCATGGCAGATAATTATTGTACTTTCAGAAATGGGAGGATATGCTTGCCTGTGAAAAAAGATTATAGGCTTAAGATATCCGGCAGTGTTATAGATAAGTCTTCTACCGGCAGTACATTATTTATTGAGCCTTACGGTGTTGCCAAATATTATGAAGAGTTGCAAGTGCTCAAGATAAGCGAAGAAAATGAAGTATACAATATTTTATACACCTTATCAGCTTTTGTCCTGACATCAGCGCCTGTGCTACATACAGATTTGACAATGGTTGAAAAGTTGGATTTTATCTTCTCTAAGGGAAAATTGAGCCTTGATATGGAGGCAACGGAGCCAAAGATAAATACAGAACGTCGCATAAAACTGCAGGAAGCACGTCATCCATTGATGGATAGGACTGTGGCTGTACCATTACAGTTTGAAGTGGGTGAAAACATACGGGGTATCATTATAACCGGTCCTAATACAGGAGGAAAAACTGTAGCAATTAAAACGGTCATGTTAAACTGTATCATGGCACAGTGTGGATTGCATGTTACATGTAAACAGGCGGATATCTGTATGAACAGTTCTTATTTGTGTGATATTGGTGATGGACAGAATTTGTCAGAGAATCTTTCTACATTTTCAGCCCATATAACTAATGTGCTGGAAGTATTGAGCGAGGCAAATAAGGATAGCTTTGTGATTATGGATGAATTGGGTTCTGGTACAGATCCAACAGAAGGTATGGGAATTGCAATTGCAATATTGGAAGAACTCAGAAAAAGTGGTGCCATATTCCTAGTGACAACACATTATCCGGAAGTAAAGGAATATGCAACCAAAGCAGAAGATGTCGTTAATGCAAGAATGGCATTTGACAAAGAAACATTACGTCCCACTTATCAAATGATAATTGGTGAAGCAGGTGAAAGTTGTGCTTTTTATATTGCAGACCGATTAGGAATGCCGGTGGAAATGCTGAAAGTGGCGATTAGGGCTGCGTATGGAGAAGATGCAGTAAAGTCATATTCGTTTCATAATCCGGAAAGTAATATTATTAAGAAAAGTACAACTAAAATTTCGAAAGCCAAAACTGCAAAAAATAATGCAGAGCTTACTACCAAGTATAAAATCGGAGATAGTGTAATGGTTTATCCTGAGAAAAAGATTGGGATAGTGTGTGTGCCGATTAATGAAAAAGGTGTGTTGAGGGTGCAATTGCCTAACAAGAAAATATGGATTAATCATAAGCGCGTCAAATTGCATGTGGCAGCAACAGAGCTCTATCCGGAGAATTATGATTTTTCGATTATTTTTGAAACAGTTGAGAATCGGAAAAAGCGTCACGATATGCAAAGAAAATATACGGATGCTTTGATAGAGTCAGATGAATAGAATATGGAGGTTAATGAAAAATGGAACGTATTATAAAATCAATGGAGAATAAATATCTCCTGCCATCGTTGGAATTGGTACAAGAGGTTTTTTCAGAATGGGATAGTCTGGAAGAAGGCAAGATAGTAAGACAATTAGTAGAAGAAATCAGGGCGAAAAAATATTATATACCGGAGTTGGAACTTGTCATGGTCGATGAAAATGATGAGATCATAGGCTATGCGATGTTTTCTCGCTTTCATATTGAGGGAAAGTATGAAAATGAATTGTTGATACTAACGCCGGTTGCTGTAAAAACGAGGTTGCAAAGACAACATATTTCCAAGGATATATTGGAATATGGATTTGATGTGGCAAAAAGGCTGGGATTTAAAGCGATTCTTGTTGAGGGTAATCCAAGCAATTATAACAATCGAGGATTTCAACCTAGCTACAAATTTGGTATAGAGGCAGGACCAAATATAAGGTTACCTCATCCTGATTGTTTAATGATAAAGGAACTGGACAAGGGAGTCTTAGATAAAATGAGCGGTTTAGTTGATTATTCGTTTTATGAGACACTTCATGAAGGATAAGAAGGAGGGAACACAATGAGAAGTGAGAATTATAGAAATTATTTTAAGAGTTCTTTTATGATGGGACCAAACTGTTTAAGGCTTTTGGATGAAATACTTGGAGAATACCCATTGCATTATACATCAGACAATCTGGTTTTGGATTTGGGTTGTGGTACTGGGATAACCAGTTTGTTCATTGCAAATGAAACCGGAGCAACGGTATATGCTAATGATTTATGGATTTCAGAAGAAGAGAATCGCAAACGTTTTGCAAGCTGGAGTATGGAGAATAAATTGATTCCTATGCGAGAAGATGCTACAGATTTACATTTCAATAAAGAAATGTTTGATGCTTTGATTAGCATTGATTCGTATCATTATTTTGCAGGAAAAGAAGGGTTCTTTGTCAACAATATCTTGCCTTATATAAAGAAGGGGGGGATTGCTCTTATTGTAATTCCGGGTATCAAAAGTGAATATGACGGAAGAAGCGAGGAACTGCTCACAGCATGGGCAGGGGACGAAGCGTATATGTTTCAAAGCACTGAATTCTGGAAACGGATTATCGGAGAACATGAAGACATCGAGGAAGTCAGAACTTGGGAAATGTCACTATTTGATATGGCTTGGCAGGAATGGTTTGATACAAAACATGAATATGCATTAAATGATAAGAAGTATTTTGATAGCATGATTAAACCATTTACTAATTTTGTTGGTATTATGGTTAGGAAAAAATAAAGGAGAGTATGTAGGGGCGATTATCTCGCCCCTTTATCT
>JAQYAV010000046.1 GCA_029338675.1 Lachnospiraceae bacterium | reverse complement strand
TCCACAGACAGGACATATCCATTCCCTTACTGACAGATTTTTCGTCTCTGTATTTTTGTATCCGCTGACACTTCAGACATATCTATATTTCGTTCCATCTTCTTATCGTCTTCTCTCAATTCCCATCTTCTTGTAGTATGCGGATTTATCCTCATACATCAATTGCTCTGCCTCAACAAGAAGTTGATCAATATCTCCTTCTGTTTTATCCTGCCAAACTGCGCCAACTGCCATCACTGCATTTCTTTCAACAGAAATCTGTTTTACCAACTTTGCTTTTTCATAAAGTATTTCTTTATCAATACCTGGGCAAATGGCAAGTAACTCATCACCACCAATTCGAAACAAACCATATCCCACAAATATTTCCTTCAAACATGACGTTGCACGAAGAATTAATTGATCTCCTGCTAAATGTCCTTCCGAATCATTCACTCGCTTCAGGCCCGTAATATCACAATAAACAACACCAATTGAATTCTGTTGTTCCCGTTCCTCCATAAATTTATCCATCCCAAAACGATTTCCCAATTTGGTAAGTTGATCACTATAGCTCATCTGCTGAAGCTCCCGCAAAAGGTTACGACGTTTCAGGCACGATACAATAAAATGACCTACAATCTGAAGCATATTTTCCGTATATTCAATGGATTCTCCATGCGGATTATCTACCCCAAAGAAACCAATATTTTCCATATTACTATATAAAGGAACAACTACAATCGAATGAATATCCTGACGTTTTAAATTCTCATATTGCAAAGGGTCACTTTTCTTAATCTTCTCTACATCCGCAATTGCAATATTATTATTTTCTTGAAAATTCCGATACCAATTCGCACATATTTCCGGCGGCAAATTCTGCAAAGTATCAATCTGCGGCATCACACCATTGGCAACCCATTCGTATGTATTATCATCTCCACCAGATGCATTCTTTTCAAAAATATAGGTTCTGTCTCCTTTGATTGACCGTCCCAAATACTCTAAAATAATTTCAAGTGACAAATCCGGTGTTTCCGCTTTTAGAGCAATACGCATTGCTTCATTTGCAAAAGCTTCTATGTTTTGTTGTTCCAGAAACATCTCATACTTTTGTTCCTGTAAACGATTATCAATGGCCAGCTCCAATCTGCAACGACGTCCTTCGTGAATAACCATCGTATCCTTAATCACGTAAGAGCGGTTTTTTAGCGGATTATAATATTGCCATTCCGTAAATTTTCCTTCACAAAGTTCATTATTATTGCAAATCGCACACGGAACACTACTGTTTTGCAATAGCTCATAACACTTCTTTCCTGCTAACTCTTCCACAGAATTCAGATTATGGAGCGCCAACGTTTTTTTGTTCATGTAAACCAATTCATGCGTATCCATATCAGCCACATAAACCACTTCATTTAAATTATCAAAAAATTCCCATATTTTCCCCATACTTTTTTCCTTTAAAATAAAATGATAACTACATTTTTCAAAACCATCAACCTTCAGTCGTTGCAAAGTCCCCAATTTTCTTATCCATATGAAGAATATGCACCGACAACCATCTTAGCAGATAGTCTACCAACTCTTCCAAGTAATCCTGCTGATTATCATCAACTTCTTCCAAATTAATCTCTGCAAGCTTCTCTTCAAATAATGCATGTGCCTTTTTCTGTGCCGGCAATTCCGGATAATTAATCTTTTTCATAATGGCCTCTTCATCACGGAAATGAACCTGGGTATAATCCCGAAGTTCAGTTAAAATTCTCACAATCTCATCATATTTGTCATACAAATAGTCTGCATGAATTACTCGGTTTGCATCTGCAATGATTTCAAATAATCTTGCATGTTCTTCATCTATTTTTTTAACTCCGACATGATATTTTGATGTGAAAGCATATTGCGATTCAAACTTACCAATCAGGCTATCGCTTCCTATGATATGTTTAAACAACCAATGTGATAGGTATTCCAATAATTCAGTCATCGTTTTTCTTATTGCATCATCGTCGTATGCCTCTATGCTTATTGCATTCATTTTTTCCGTAAAATCAGCATGTTCAATCTTTTGAGAGGCAAGTTCTGAATCCCCAATTTTTTTCATATATGCCTCTTCATGCGCAAAATGAGTAATTGCATAATCTTTTAATCGTTTCACTACTTCTGTTGCTACAACCTTTACTTCAATCCCTGATTCATCAAGCATAGCCTGGGCTTCATTTATAAGAGAAAAAAATCCCTCATGTTCTTCATCTATTTCTTTGATTCCTATACAAATATCCTCTGTAAATTGATACATAATTTTCTCCTTTTCTAATATAATTACCTGAGTTGATTGCGAAACGAGGTTTTTTAATAGTAAATATACCATTTGACCTGCGATTTATTATAATGCAAAACAATTCGTTTCAGCATTCCAAAAACCTCTATCTTACAATCATATCTCATTATATTGCTTGTGACAATTGTTTCATTAGAAAGTACAATCGTATCAGAATCTAATTCCTTATATTCTCTGATCGAATATATCTGGTAAGTGCTCTCATCATCTTGTACTCGTAACTTAATTGGTATGATTGTTCCATCTTTCCGAATCAAATTCCGCGTTTGTGAACTACATCGGCAATTGAATTACCGAGCATCTGATTACGGAGCTTCGCTCCGTAGCTTCAGTGGTGCGTCCATAACACCTTTACTGCTACCCTTTGGGTTACACAGCTACTTTTGTAACAATTATATTACTTAGCCCCGATACGGGCATATCGATTACAGTGCCGGATACGGCATTATACTTTCTTAGAATATTATATGCTCCCACTGCGTCTGCATTATACACCTGTCCCTTATCATGGTAAAGCCCCCTCTGCTTCCGATTTC
>JAQYAV010000045.1 GCA_029338675.1 Lachnospiraceae bacterium | reverse complement strand
AAATATGAGTAAAGTATATATGCTAAAGCCAGCTGATGGAGAAGAAGGAGTTAAAGCAGCAGTTCTTCAGGCAGTAAAGGATGCAGGTCCTAATGCTTGTCCACCAATGGTTGTAGGTGTAGGCTTAGGTGGAGATTTTGAGTTAGCAGCTAAAATGGCTAAAAAAGCACTTACAAGAGAAGCTGGATTACATTCAGATAAGGAACATATTGCAAGAATAGAAAAAGAAATTCTTGAAGCAGTAAATAATACTGGAATTGGACCTGGAGGATTAGGTGGTAAAACTACTGCTTTAGCAGTAAATATTGAAACATATGCAACTCACATTGCAGGTATGCCACTTGCAGTTAATATGTGTTGTCATGTAAATAGGCATATTACAAAGGAAATATAATATGGGTAAATTTGGGGATTACATAAAAATAAAGAAAAATAATATTAGTGATACAATCAAATCAAATAGAATGACTATACTATTAACTATAATATTATCTATAGTATATGTGATAGATGACATAAAATATGTTGAAAATAAAAATATGATTGAAAATATATTTTTATTTTTAATATTTTCAATATTTGGAGCATTTTTTATCGAATCTTTGATTACAAATCGCAATATCAAAAAAAATAAAATAGTAGTATTACATTTAATCAATTTTATTATTTCATTTATTTTAGACATTGTGTGCCAACATACTTTTAATGATATTGTAGATATGAATATAGAAAAAGGAGTAGTATTTTGCTATGGTTCGCTAACACTTATATCTCTTTATACTATATATAAAAACAATAATATAGCATTTGGAGAGTACTTAGCTAGAATTTCATTTGGTCTATTAAGAATTGTTGGATTATTATTAGCTTTAAATATAGCAACAATTATGTTACTAGAATTAATAGATTCATTAATTATAGAAATAGATATTTGGGATTTCGTTTCAAATATAGAAATACTTCTTTGTTCAACAGTGTATATGCCAATTGCATTAGATCAATTAAAAAATGCAAAAGAGGAAAATTCTAAATTTACAAAGAAATTTGTTCTTTATGCGATTATGAGTTGTGTAATGATTGCAACAGGAATTATGTATGTATACATAATTAAAATTCTATTTTTGAGTGAAAAGCCAAGCAATGAAATATTTATGATATGTGCAAATTTGTTTTTATATTCAGCTCCTATTTGGTTAATGTCAAAGGCATTTTTAGAAGAATCAAAAACAAAAAATTTGTATTATAAGATAGTTACTAATATGAAATATGTTTATTCTCCATTTATTATATTGGAGATATACTCTATAGGTGTAAGAATATTTGAGTATGGAATAACTCCAGATAGATACATGGGAGTAATGTTTATATTATTTCAAATAACGTTTATTTTTATTGATTTATTATATAAGCTTATAAATAGAAAAAAAGAAAATTTTGAAGAACATAAAAAGTATAAAATTTTGGTTTGTGTTGCAATAGTAGGTGCATTTATTTCATTGATTGCACCAGGAATTAATTTTAATAGAATATCATTTATTTCACAAAAGAAGAGATTTGAATCAAATATCGATGTAGACGATAAAAAGGCAGCAGGGGCATACATGTATTTGGAAAATGATATATATGGTGAAGAATATATAAATAATAATTTCGATGATGAAATAAAGGAAAAATATAAAAAAGTTCAACATGGATTAGATTATAGAGAAAATGGTAGAATACATTATTCTCAAAATGAAGAAATAGGAGTAGATATTAAAGAATATTCTAGATTATATAAAGTAGATTATCGAGAAAAAAATATAAAAGACGATAAAATTATAATAGAAATAGAATATGGTAATGGAAATAAATGCTCGGTAGATATAAAAGAGAGTTTTGAATATTTTAAGGATATAAATGAGAAATATTCAAGTACAGATAAGTTAAATGATCAAGTATATAAAGTAAAAATAGATGATGATAAGGATTTTTATTTTACAACCTTAAATGCATCTTATTATAAGGATAATGATCAACTTATTGAAGTATACGGAAGAGGATATATTTTAGAAAAATAGTGAAAGATAGGAGAAAAATCATGAATAAAAATATTACAGTTCCTTTTACAAAAGAAGAAGTAGTTAATTTAAAAGCAGGTGATTATGTATATTTATCAGGAACAATATATAGTGCTAGAGATGCTGCTCATAAAAGATTATATGATACATTAATTGAAAAAGGCGCAGATAAGGATGCTAGTATAGATGTGGCAACAATATTACCACTTGATATTAAGGGAAATACATTTTACTATCTTGGACCTACACCAGCAAAAGAAGGTCAGGTAATTGGATCAGCAGGTCCAACAACAAGTAGTAGAATGGATAAATATACACCACTTTTACTAGACAAAGGTCTTATTGGAATGATAGGAAAAGGTAAGAGAAGCAAAGAGGTTATAGATGCAATTGTAAGAAATAAAGCAGTGTATTTTGCAGCAGTTGGTGGAGCAGGTGCATTATTATCAAAATGTATAAAGGAATCAGAGGTTATAGCTTATGATGATTTAGGCACAGAAGCTATAAGAAAAATGCGTGTTGAAAATTTCCCTGTAATTGTTGTTATTGACTCCGAAGGAAATAATTTATATGAAACAGCTGTAGCTGATTATTTAAATAAAAAATAATATTCAAAATAAATAGTTTAGAATATGAACGAAAAAACCATATTATAAATTTATTATGCATAATGGATAGTTTAAGAACTAAAATGAAAAAACTATAATTATCAACAAATAAATTTGTAATATGGTTTAAGTATTATGGAGGACAAAATATGGGCAACAAAATAAAAAAAACGAAGAAAGTAAAAGTTGAATACGATATAGAAGGAAAAATGAAAAAAAATAAAGAAAAAAGAATATCAAAATTCTCAAAGTATAATGTAATTGCATTAATTATTTTCTTTATTATTGAAGGATTATTTTATTATTTAACTACCCCAGTAATAAGCTTTTATAAATCTGATTTTTATATATGGCTTATTATATCGATATGTGGATTTAATTTATGCATGTGCGATTTAAATAATACTGATAATATTATTATTGGAAATACAAAAGGAAAATACAAAAAACTAAAATGTTCAATATATTTAACTGTAATATTAATAGCAGTATTAATTATTGGTGGAATATTATCTTCACCAATATTTAGAGCTTCAAAATATTCTAGTTTAATTGAAATAAAGGAAGGTAATTTTGAACAGGATATTGTTAGAAGCGAGAATATAAATGACATAGCACTTATGGATACAGATTCAGCTAAAATTATTGGTGATAGAGCAATTGGATCTTTATCAGAGGTTGTTAGCCAGTATGAAGTAAGTGATGATTATAGCACAATTGATTATAATGGCAAGCCAATGAAGGTTGCACCATTAGAGTATGCTGGATTTATTAAGTTCATGAATAATAGAAAAGAAGGTATTCCAGGATATGTATTAGTGGATCCAGTAAAAAATGAAGCAAAATACGTTAAGCTTGAAAAAACAATAAATTATTCTCCTTCAGCAAGCTTTAATTATAATTTAAAAAGACATGTTCAAATGAAATATCCATTTTATGAATTTAATGGATTTTATTTTGAATTAGATAATGAAGGAAATCCATTTTATATATGTCCAGTTTTAAAACCAAATGCTGGATTATTTGGAGCAAAAGATATAAAAGGAATAGTTATTTGTGATCCTTGTTCAGGAGACTGCGAATATAAAGAAGTTGCTGATGTTCCAAACTGGGTTGATAGAGTATATGATGGTGATTTAGCTTGTAAAAAATACGACTGGTATGGAAATTTATCAGGTGGATTTATTAATAGTGTTATCGGTAATAAAGGTTGTAAGGTAACAACTGATGATTATGGATATAAAGTAATTGATGGAGATTTGTGGGTATATACAGGCGTAACATCTGTAAATGGCGATGAATCTAATATTGGATTTGTATTAATGAATTTAAGAACTGCTGAAAGTAAATATTTTGCAATAGCAGGTGCAGAAGAATATTCTGCTATGTCTTCAGCAGAAGGACAGGTTCAGAATTTAGGATATAGAGCATCATTCCCATCATTAATTAATATAAAGGGTGTGCCAACATATATTATGGTATTAAAGGACAATGCTGGTCTTGTTAAAATGTATGCATTAGTTAATGTAGAAAAGTATAATATTGTTGCAACAGGCACTACACAAAAGGATGCACTTAATGTATATAAAAAGCTTTTGGTAGAAAATGATATTATTGGAGGCAAGGATTCAGCAGAAAACTTCGATAGTGAAAACTATTTACAGGAAAAAATAAAAATATCAGATATAAAGTATATTGTTTCCGAAGGCGAAACCTATGTATATATTACAGATTCAAAAAATAATGTGTATAAACAAAAATTTAGTGATAATGAAGAAATAATATTACTAAAGAATGGTGATAATATTACAGTATATTATGAAAAAACAGATTCAAAAATATTGAATATTATTAACTTCGAATAAATATACTATTAGTAAATTATATGCTAAAAAAAGCCTATTTCAAAAATAAAATAATAACAAATAATCTATTGACAATTATATAAAAAATTGATATTATATTAAAGCGTGTTAACGCAAACTAAATATTAACCAGTATTGGTATGATTTAGGCATTGGAGATGTACTCAAGTGGCTGAAGAGGCGCCCCTGCTAAGGGTGTAGGTCGTTCGCGCGGCGCGAGGGTTCAAATCCCTCCATCTCCGTTATGCATTTAAGAAAATTTACTTGACTTAATTGTTACTGTAACTTATAATCTTATTTGCTGATTTGAATATTCCTCGATAGCTCAATGGTAGAGCACTCGGCTGTTAACCGAGTTGTTGTAGGTTCGAGCCCTACTCGGGGAGTTTATCTAAACTTACAACAAGTTAAGATATATGGCGACATAGCCAAGCGGTAAGGCTCCGGTCTGCAACACCGTCATCACCAGTTCGAATCTGGTTGTCGCCTCTTAAGAGAATTCCTTTTTTGAAGGGGTTCTTTTTTTTTGACAAAATAATAATATTAAACAAAAAAGTGAGTATTATGACTTTTTTTACTAGAAAAAATATTGATGAATTGATAGAATATAGTATAAGTGAAGATTATATTTTTGAATAAATAATATATAAAAATAAATAGATTGGAAATACAATGAAAAAAATAATTTTAGCATCACAGTCACCAAGAAGAAAAGAATTAATGAATTTAGCAGATTTTGATTTTGATATTATTCCATCAAATTGTGAGGAAATAATTACAAAAAAAGAACCTTGTAAAGTAGTGGAACAATTGTCAAAGCAAAAGGCACTTGATGTATATAACAAGATTAAAAATACAGAAGAATATTCGAATAATATTCTTGTTATTGGTGCTGATACAATCGTATCAATTGATGGTCAGATACTTGGCAAGCCGAAATCAAGAGAAGAATCATATAATATGATTAAAAAACTACAAGGAAATTCACATGAGGTATATACAGGAGTAACCTTGGTTTGGAAGGATAACGAGCTAAAAGTGGAAAGCTTTTATGAAAAAACAGAAGTAATATTTTATCCAATGACTGATGAAGAAATAACTGCTTTAGTTAATACGGGGGATGGAGATGACAAAGCAGGAAGCTATGGTATACAAGGCAAATGTGCTAAGTATATTAAAGGAATAATTGGTGATTATAATAATGTTGTTGGATTGCCTATTGCTAGAATATATCAGGAAATAAATAACTTTAATATAATGTAAAATTATTTTAGGAAGTGAAAAAATGGATTGGTTATTTGGTTCAAAGCGAAACAAAATACAAGTAAAAGATAATAGTAGAATGATGCTAGATTTATGCATAAAAAGAGCTAGAAGTATTGGAAATCATGAATATATAAAATCTAACGGAAAAATATCACTCGAAGATACATATAAGACGGATATGCTTAATTTCTTATTGTTTTTGGCATATGCAGATGGTGTTTTGGATGAGAAGGAGATTGAGTATATATGTGATTTAATGAAAATCTCTACAAACAAAAGAGAGCTATCTGATTATGCTGATCGTTGGAACTTGAAGGACAATAGCATGGTTGAAAGACCACCACTTTCATTAGATGCATTTGTTAAGTCTAATAATGGTGCAGACACAGGTGAAATAAGTTATCAATATTATGATTTAATTTCTCTATATGTTACTACATTTAATTACATTGGAAATGATTTTATATCTTGTAACGAAGAAATTAGACAAGGAGAAATAGATGCATTATCATCATATATTATGATGATAAGACAAAATGTTGAAATTATTCAGCAGACTATCGAGGAGACAACTCCATCAATTGAATATAAACATGGTAGCAGTATTAAGAATAACGATTATGTACCAACATATACAGAATCAGCCTTAAGTGAGGAAGATTTCCTTAAAAGTATGGCTGATAGAATTCCTTTAGATGAAAGAGAAAATAATAATCCAAAGAAAAGCAGTGTTAAGATTAGCAGAAATTCAAATGAATCGGAAAAAACAGAAGAAGATACTACAAAGAAGTTTGATGTTAACAAAATTAAATATAGCTATAATAAGTATGAAGAAAAAGAAGATGAAGCTAATAGTCAACAAAATACTGGTAATGAAGAATCAAATAATCAGCATATATCAATTGATAGTATTGATATAAATAAATTGCTTGAAAAATTAAACGAATTAATTGGCATGGAAAGTGTAAAAAAAGAGGTTAATAATTTAGTAAATCTCTTAAAGATATGTCAGATTAGAAGAGAGAAGGGAATGCAGATTCCACCTACAAATAATCATTTAGTATTTCTTGGAAATCCAGGAACAGGAAAAACAACTGTAGCTAGAATTCTGTCACAAATCTATCATGGATTAGGAATTTTATCAAAAGGCCATTTGGTAGAGGTTGATAGATCAGGCCTTGTCGCTGGTTATATGGGACAAACAAGCGAAAAGGTAATGGAAGTAGTGGAAAAGGCAAAGGGTGGAATATTATTTATTGATGAAGCATATGCTCTTTCTTCTGGAAAACAAGAGGGAGATTTTGGACAGGAAGCAATTGATATTCTCAATAAAGCAATGGAAGATTATAGAGATGATTTGATCGTTATTGCAGCAGGTTATCACGATGAAATGCAGGATTTTCTTGATGCAAACCCTGGTCTTAGATCACGTTTTAACAAAACAATAGAATTTCCTAATTATTCTGCAGATGATTTAATTCAGATCATTTTAAGAAGAGCAAAAAAGCTTGATTATAATATAAGTGATGAAGCATTAGAATATATTAGAGACTTGTTTGAACGAACATTGGAGAATCCACCAGATAATTTTGGCAATGCACGATCTGCAAGAAACTATCTTGATAATGTAATAAGTGCGCAGGCAAACAGATTAGTGGAAGAAAACTGCTTTGATGAAAATGAATTAATGCAGATAAAACTTAAGGATGTTGAATCTGTAATACTTAGTTAGGAATGATATTTTGGAAAAACATATAATAAACGGTTTAGAAAAATTTATAAATAGCGAAAATGTACCATGGCATATGCCAGGACATAAGAGAAGAATTAGCGGAAATATTAATAATAACATTGATATTACTAGTGCAATTCAAATGATTTCTGACATTGATGTTACTGAGGTTGAAGAAACAGACGACTTACATCATCCGGAAAATATAATAAAAAACTCTCTAGAAGATATAACAAATATATATGGAACATATAGAAGCTACTATATGATAAATGGATCTACAGGCGGTATATTGGCAGCAATATCTGCCTGTAGTATTGGTATTAACAGACAAAATAAAAACATAATTATGGCAAGAAACTGTCATAAGTCTGTGTATAATGCAGTAGAATTATTAGGGTTAAATCCAATATTTTTAGATGATATAAGAGATGAAAAATATAAAATACCTGGTCATATTGATGTTGAAAACATCGAAAGAATATGCAAAAAAATAAAAAATGTATGTTGTATGGTTATAACAAGCCCAACCTATGAAGGCGTTTTGTCAGATGTAATTGGGATAAAAAGTATTATAGCAAAATATAATATTCCGTTAATTGTAGATGAAGCACATGGTGCACATTTGCCATTTGCTAATAGATTACCTAAATCTGCTATAAATTGTGGAGCGGATATTGTAATACAAAGCTTACACAAAACCTTATCCGCACTTACACAAACAGCGATTATTCACGTAAATAATGATGCATATGATGAGTCTGTAAGAAAATATTTATCTGTATATATGAGTTCTTCTCCATCATATGTTTTTCTATGTAGTATGGAATATTCGATTAATAGGGCAATTAACTCAGATTATAATGAATATGTGGACAACATAGAAGCATTTATTAAATCAGTAGATACCCTTAATAATATATCAATATATAAAAAAGAACAGGCATTAGAAAATGGGGCCTACGATTATGACATTTCACGAATAGTACTTTATTCTAACAAAATAAATGGTCCAAAGCTTGAGAAACTATTAAGAAAAAATAATATTATTATTGAGATGTCGACGGTTGATTATGTTGTTTTAATTTCTACTGTTGAAGACAAAAAAGAAGATTTTGATAATTTATTTTACGCAATTAATAATATAGATATAGAGATAGAAAAGTTAATTGAAAAAGAAAATGGAAATAACACATTTAATGATTTTTCAAATAATATCCAGCAACTAGATAACGAATTAAATAAATTAATCGGTAAAAAAGCAGCAGATAACATATATGTATATCCACCTGGAAGTTACATTGTCAGGGTTGGAGAAGAATATACAGAGGATAAAATTAATATTATTAAGAATAATATGTTGAATGGTAAGAAAATTAGAGGAAAATTGCTCTAAAATGTTGATAACTATGTGGAAAATGTTAATAAAATAAAGAAAATCTTGAATTAATTGGTGATTATTCAATGAATAATGTTGAAAAAAGTAATAAGGTGTTTTATTTTATCGACAGTAAATTTTTGGATAATGTAGGAATACTACTATAAAACATTCTAAAAAACCACCTATTTACAAGGATATATGTTGAAAATGTTAGGTTTTGTGTGATATACTACTAGGCGTAATTTATCTCGAATAGATAGAATTTCTGAATACATATTATTGAAAGCGGTAATTTATACTCTATTATTTATTCAAGGTGGAGGAATCAGATGGGTAAGATAAAAAAGGCAAAGCTGCCTAAACAACCTAAACCAGCTTTTAAGGAAAAGCTTACTAAAGAAGAAAAGAAATTGATTAAAGAAGCTAGTAAGCAAAAGAAAGCTAGAAACAAAAGAATCGATAGAATAATTGGGATAGTTGCGGTTATTTTAGCATTTGTTTCAGGAATACTAGACATGATAAATAATAATAAGAATAAACAAAAGTAGGAGAGGATTGGAAGATGAATAATTTTGATGGTTTATTAGAGAAAATTGCACAGTGTAGCATGAAGAAATTAGCAGTTGCAGTTGCTCAGGATGATGCTGTTATTGAAGCTGTTAGAGCTGCAAAGGACAGAAAGATTGCTGATGCTATTCTTGTTGGTGATGCTGATAAGATTAAAGAGGTTGCTGCTAGCATTAACACAGATATTTCAGATTTCGAGATAGTTGATGTTAAGGATAACACTGAGGCTGCTCTTACAGCTGTTAAATTAGTACATGATGGTAAAGCAGATATGTACATGAAAGGCCTTATTGATACTAAGGGATTTCTTAAGAGTGTACTTGATAAGGAAGTTGGTCTTAGAACTGGTAAGCCACTTTCACATGTTGCTTTATTCGAAATCGAAGGATACGAGAAGATGATGTTCTTAACAGATGTTGCATTTATTCCATATCCAACACTTGAAGATAAAGTAGGTATTATCAATAATACTGTTGAGGTTGCACATGCATGTGGTATTGAGTGTCCAAAGGTTGCTCCAGTTGCAGCAGTAGAAGTTGTTAATCCTAAGATGCCTGCTACAGTAGAAGCTGCTGAGCTTGCTAAGATGAATGATGAAGGAAAAATTACTGGATGTATCGTTGATGGACCTCTTTCTATGGACCTTGCAATTGACCCAGAAGCAGCTAGACATAAGGGTGCTACTAACAGAAAAATTGTTGGTGATGCTGATGTTATTGTATTCCCAGATATTCACGCTGGAAATCTTGTTTACAAGACATTAGTACATACTGCAAATGTAAAGAATGGTTGTATTTTAACTGGTACAAAGGCACCTGTTATTCTTACTTCTAGATCAGACTCATTTGAAACTAAGGTTAATTCAATTGCATTAGCAGCAATTGTTGCAGAGGAATTAAGTAAATAATATATCTATTGATATAGATTTTAGGAGGATATTAAAATGGGATTTAAATCTTTAATTATCAATCCAGGTTCAACATCAACTAAGATTGGTGTATTTGATGACGAAGAATTACTTTTTGAGGAAACTTTACGTCATGCAACAGAAATTATTGCACAGTATGATTCAATTGTTGCTCAGAAGGATTTTAGAAAAGAAGTTATTACTGAGGTTCTTAAAGAGAAGAATTTTGATATTAACACTTTAGATGTAGTAGTTGGACGTGGCGGTCTTCTTAAGCCAATTCCAGGTGGTACATATGCTATTTCTGATGAATTAATTAAGGATCTCGTTGAAGCTAAAAGAGGAGAGCATGCTTCTAATTTAGGTGGTCTCATCGCTAAAGAAATGGGAGATGAGCTTGGTGTTCCTTCATACATTGTTGACCCTGTAGTTGTAGATGAACTTCAGGATGTTGCAAGATTATCAGGACATCCAGAACTTCCAAGAACAAGTATTTTCCATGCACTTAATCAGAAGGCTGTTGCAAAAAGATATGCTAAGGAAAAGGGTGTTAAATATGAAGACCTTAATCTTATTGTAGTACATATGGGCGGCGGCGTTTCAGTTGGTGCTCACTCAAAGGGAAAAGTAATTGATGTATTTAACGCACTTGACGGAGATGGTGCATTTTCTCCAGAAAGAGCAGGAGCTGTTCCTTCAGGAGCACTTATTAAGATGTGCTTCTCTGGAAAGTATACTGAGAAGGAAGTAGTAAAACAGCTTGTAGGTAAGGCAGGCTTTAATGCATATCTTGGAACAAATGATATGAGAGATGTTCAAGATTTAGCATTTGAGAAAAATGATGAAAAAGCTAAGCTTGTATTAGATGCATTTATTTATCAGGTAGCTAAGGATATAGGTGCTCAGTCAACTGTTCTTGGTGGAAAGATTGATCAGATTATCTTTACTGGTGGTATTGCATATTCAAAATATACAATTGAAGAGCTTACTAAGAAAGTTGGTTTCTTAGCTGGTATTACTGTATATGCAGGTGAGGATGAGCTCCTTGCATTAGCACAGGGTGCACTTAGAGTACTTAACAAAGAAGAAGAAGCAAAAGTATATTAATTTCGGTAGTATTCAGGGAGAAATATAAATGGATAACAATCAAAATATTAATTCAAAATTACCTACTGAGCAGTCAACAGAGCAGATAGCAAACCAACAGGCACAGCCTAATTAGGTGGCAGCTCAACCTGCGCAACAGGCAGCAAACTAACAGGCGCAAAGAAAAATTGAAAGTGAAATAGATATGGATATTAAAGATGGTTCTATTAAAGAAGCATTTGGTGTTGCATATCTTTGTATAAAGAGTGGTACAATTTTATTCTTTGCACCAATTTTACTTATAATTGCAGGTTTGGTTTTATTATATGGAGCACTTAAGAATAATAAGATTGTTAAAATCATTGCTTCCAGTATTCCGTTAGTATGTTTATTAATATTAATTATTAGTTCAAAATACTTCTTCTCATATATGGGAATAGGTGCTTTTGTATTGATTTTAGGTTCTGCACTTGGATACGTTAGTGCATTTCTTCAAAAATAGAATAATAGTTTAGTAACGATCACTATATTGTGGTCGTAAACTATATATAAGTATCAAGTAAATTACACAAGAAAATAGTATGATGAAAGTAAGTAATCATACTAAAATATGGAGGGGAATTATGGATAATTTTAATGGAAACAATAATGTTTCTAATGGTAATCCAAATAATTTTGGTCAGCCAGTAACTAATGGCCAGAATGAATTTGATGGATCAAATCAGATAGAAAATAATGGCCAGAATGCATTCGATGGATCAAATCAGATAGCAAATAATGGGCAGAATGCATTTGGTGGATTTGGTCAGCCAGGAAATGATGGACAGAATCCGTTTGGTGGAGTAGGTGACGGAGTTCAAGGCTTTGGAGCAGGATTTGGTAATCAGCCTGTAACACCTTCTAAGCCACCAAAGAAGCCTATGTCAAAGGGTGCAAAGATTGGTTTATTTGGAGGCATAGCTGCATTAATAGTACTTATTGTTTGTGCAGTAATATTTGTGCCTAAATTAATTAAGTCACCAAAAGATAAGGTTGTAGATGCATATAATAATACATTTAATGCTGGAAAATCTTCTAGTGATTCAGATAAGTTTAATACAGAAGGTGGAACATTTAAGATAAATATTTCAGCTGAAGATGGATTATCAGCTCTTCAATTAAATGGATATGAGATTGCTCTCGAAGGGGCAAGTGATATTGCTTCTGAATCATCAAAGTGTAAATTAGCATTAAATTATAATAATGATGAAGTAATTAGCTTTGATGTTATTGTAAATCCATCAAATATTTATTTTACTTCAGAGCAGTTGATTGATGGATATGTTGTAATTCCTGGTTTGGAAAATATTGATGAATTAAAAACTTTCTTACAAAATAATAATGTTGACGAAGAAGTACTTAATATGATTGACCAGTTGAATAATAATACTGCTACAGGTACAGCAAATGTTGATTCTGCTATAGTAGATGATATTAATAAGGCAACAGATAAACTATCAGATGCAGTTGTAGTAGAGAAGAAGGGTAAAAAAGGAATTACTGTTTGTGGTGAGTCAATAACAGCAATGGAATACGAAGTTACTCTTAAAAAAGAAGATGTATCTGCTTATGTAAAAGAAATAGTTAATGTTGTATTAGACCAGCCCGAAACTGCTGCTCAGCTTGAAGAAGAGGGTGTTAGTAAGGATATGGTAACTTCAGCTGTTGAAATGTTTATTCAAAACGACTTTAAGATGCAGGTTTATGTTAAGGATAATAAGCTTGTAAAGGCTACTTCAGAAGATGTAATTAATGTATTTGGTGCAACAGGTTTCGCATACAAGTTTAATGTTGAAGTAAATGATAAGGATTTAAATTTCGTTGCTGAAATAACAGCTGAAGGCACATCAATTGGTGTTTCAGGTGATATTAAGGATTATAGTAATATGCCAAATGGTATTATTAAGGCATACGCTGATGCTGAAGCTATTGAGATTGTAGTTAGCTCAGATTCTGCTGATTCATGTAATTTAGAGTTAAAGTATAATGGAACATCATATGTTAAGCTTTCTGTTCAGCAAACAGCTGGAGCTCCTGGAAAGATTGAAGCAGATGCAAGTAAGAAGACTTATGAAATTGTAAAGATGAGTCAAAATGATTTAATGACAATCGTAACTGATAATCAGGATAAGATAGATAATTTCATTCATGAAATAGTTCAAAAGGGTGGTCCGTTAGTTCAGTCAATAATTGGTGGAAATAATTCTATTGATAATCTTGAACCACAGGATGATCCACAAAATGATCCTCAAAATGCTCCACAGGATGATTCTGATAAGGATGCTAAGAACAATTCACAGGATGAGGAAATGCTTCTTGTGAGTATCGAAGAAGAAACAAAGGTTAGAATTCTTGGTAGTTTAGATGGATATAAAATGGATTACAGTTGTGAATATTTTATAGACTTTATTAATGATGAACGAACAGTTATTGAATATTCTTTGGAAGATTATGCTACAGAAGACGAATTTATAAATAGTATTACTTGTATGTCAGAGGATTTATTTGGTAAGCCAGCAAGTGACGAAAAATCAACAGTAAAGGTTGATAATTCAGATGCATTTGTTAGAGCTATCAGTTACGATTCTGATGGCGCTAAATATGCAGAAATATATTACGCTAAGAAGGTTGCTAATGGGACTATTCTTGTTGTAAAGATAACAGATTATTCTGGAGATGTATCTAGCGATAAAATAGCTGGTTATGCTAATGCCATAAGCGATAAGTATTATAAGGTAGAAAACTAAAATGAATAATATATGCAATATCAAAAATGTAGCTATAGGAGAAGGAAAACCTAAAATCTGTGTTTCTGTAACAGGGGCAGATGATTTGGAGATGCTTAATCAACTTGACAAAATCCTGTTACATAAGGATAGTGATTTTGTAGATGTAATCGAATTTAGAGCTGATTTCTATAGAGACATTAATGATAGTTCAAAGCTTAATTCTCTTCTTGGAAAGTTTTTATCAAAGCTTTCCAAGAAGGTATTTCTTTTTACTATTAGAAGTTCAATGGAAGGTGGAGAGAATAATACTCTTTCATATGAAGATATAACTCGTATTAATCTATCTGTTATTACGAATAAGTTAGCAGATATGGTTGATGTAGAAATGTTTTCTGGAGAAGAATTAGTTAAAAATCAGATTGAGGCTGCTCGCGCAAATGGCATAAAGATAATAATGTCAAATCATGATTTTGATAAAACTCCAGATAAAGAAGAAATAGTTAAAAGATTAACAAATATGCAATTACTTGGAGCAGATATTGCTAAGATAGCAGTTATGCCTCAAAAAACAGAAGATGTTTTTTCTTTACTTCAGGCTACAATGGAAATGAAAGATAAAGAAACTAAAACTCCTTTAGTAACAATTTCTATGGGCAAATTGGGAAATATATCAAGAGTGCTAGGAGAAGTAACTGGTAGTGCGATGACATTTGCTGCATTAGAAGGCGGTTCAGCTCCAGGTCAGATGCCTATTTCTAAAGTAGGTGAGATGTTGAAAGTAATTGATGAATGCTATAATTAGTTAATTGCATAATATTCTATAAACAAAAAAGTTGTTGAAGGTGTTTCAACAACTTTTTTGTTTATGGAAAGCTAATTTTGTTAGTTGAGCTTGTCCATAATATACGTATTAATTAGTATTAATATCAATATTAATAAATGTTATATGTTAATATAATACACGCTATATAATAAAATATGCTATATATTAACATAACATACGCTATATAATAAAATATGCTATATATTAACATAACACACGCTATATAATAAAATATGCTATATATTAACATAACACACGCTATATAATGAAATATGCTATATATTAACATAACACACGCTATATAAAAAAATATGCTATATATTAACATAACACACGCTATATAATAAAATATACTATATATTAACATAATACATGCTATATAATAAATGCACTAATTATATAGTGTTAAACATGTAATGTTAAATGCAATATCTAGCGATTTAATTATTATACCCTTGCAGTTGGGTTAGTCGCTGGAGCTTCATTTGGTTCCATTGGGAATCTATATCTCCAAGTTTTACGAACACTATCCATAAATCTCATAAGTCTTAATGTCTCTGAATGAGGCATCTCTTCACATTCAGTTCTTCCAAGGATTATTGCATCACGTGCAGCAATAAATTCATATTCGTAACCTGTAATCTGAGTATCAAGGGGTTCAGTAGTACCAATTAATTCTCCATCAGCCTTGTAAAGTTTGATAGCAGTTGGATTAAGAATATTTTCAACGATAATATATCCCTTATCACCATATATTTTGATTGAGTTATCTGCTGTATACATTGTAGTAATGAATACAGTTGCTGAACGTCCTTCCTTCATACTAAAATGAATCATATCCTGTGCATCGGCACCTGAAGAGAAACGAGCACAAGATGAAAGAACAGTTGCTGGCTCTGTTCCAAAAATCATAGCAATAATATTGATTGGATATACACCAAGATCAAGTAAAGCACCGCCTGCTAATGCTGGATTAGTTATTCTTTCTTTATCAAATAATTTGTAACCAATTGAGCAATGCATGCTATAGACTTTACCAATAATTCCGCTCTTAATGTATGTCATTAACTGTTTGTACATAGGAAGGAATCTTGACCACATTGCCTCACCACAGAAAATATTCTTCTCTTTAGAAAGATTAAGAACCTCTTCTGTAGAAATTGAATCATATGAAAATGCCTTTTCAACTAATACTGGTTTGCCAGCATTAAGGCACATTTTAGCAACTTCAGCGTGATTTGAATGAGGTGTACAAATATAAATTAATTCTACATCAGGATCATTAGCAAGCTCCTCGTAAGAACCATATCTCTTCTCTACGTTGTATTTATCACCAAATTCATTAGCTTTGTTAATATCCCTTGATGCAATAGCATATGGCTCGAAAGCATCAAGCTTATTTAATGTATCAGCAATTGTGCCTGCAATATTACCAGCACCAATAATACCTACTCTAAAATTAATCATAAAAATGTCTCCTTGCTTAAATTCTATTGCCAACTCATAAAAGTATTGGTGGCATAATGATGAAACCGATATAAAAATTAAACATAGTTAATAGCGATTTCCAATTAAGTTCTAATAAAAAACTAATATATATTATACTTTATGTACCCAAAAAAGTAAACAAATAATACGTGTTTAAGGCATCGTAAAATATGCAAGATTAATATATTTTTCAAGAATATTCATATTTATAAAAAGTTCTTTATTATATGGCCATCTCTGTTGTTGACAATTTTCACATATATAGAGTATACTTTAACTTTAAGAATGGATAAGTGTACATTTTTGTACTGTATATATCACTTATTGCAACAAATATAATATAGAAAGGAAATAGAGATATGTACGAAAAAGTTTCCACAAAACTCAACTTCGTTGATCGCGAAGAGAAGGTTCTTAATTTTTGGAAAGAAAACAAAGTATTCGAAAAAAGTATTGAAGAGAAGCAGGATTTGCCAACATATACATTTTATGATGGTCCTCCAACTGCAAATGGTAAGCCACATATAGGTCATGTGCTTACTCGTGTTATCAAGGATATGATTCCTAGATATCAGACAATGAAGGGACATAAGATAATTAGAAAGGCTGGATGGGATACACATGGTCTTCCTGTCGAGCTTGAGGTAGAAAAATTACTTGGTATAGATGGAAAAGAACAGATTGAAGAATATGGTTTGGATCCATTCATAACTAAATGTAAGGAATCAGTTTGGAAATACAAAGGTATGTGGGAAGAGTTCTCAGGTAAAGTAGGATTCTGGGCTGATATGGATGATCCTTATGTAACATACCATAATAATTTTATTGAGTCAGAATGGTGGGCTCTTAAGACAATTTGGGATCAGGGCTTATTATATAAGGGCTTCAAGATTGTTCCTTATTGTCCACGTTGTGGTACTCCACTTTCATCTCATGAGGTTGCTCAGGGATATAAGCAGGTAAAGGAGCGTTCAGCAGTTGTAAGATTTAAGGTTGTTGGCGAGGATGCATATTTCCTTGCATGGACAACTACTCCTTGGACACTTCCAAGTAACGTTGCACTTTGTGTAAATCCAGATGAGACTTATTGCAAGGTTAAGGCTTGCGATGGATATACATATTATATGGCTGAGGCACTTCTTGATAAGGTTCTTGGTGGACTTGAAAGAGAAGAAGGAACAGCTGCATATGAAGTATTAGAGAGCTTCAAGGGTATAGATTTAGAAAGAAAAGAATATGAGCCATTATTTGACTGCACAAAAGAGTGTGTTGCTAAGCAGAACGTTAAGGGTCACTATGTAACTTGTGATTCATATGTAACTATGTCAGATGGTACTGGTATCGTTCACATTGCTCCTGCGTTTGGTGAGGATGATGCTCAGGTTGGTAGAAAATATGATCTTCCATTTGTTCAGATGGTAGATGGTAAGGGTGAAATGACAGCAGATACTCCTTATGCTGGATTATTTGTTAAGGATGCAGATAAGCCTATCTTAGTAGATCTTGAGAAGAAGGGACTTTTATTTGATGCTCCTAAATTCGAGCATGATTATCCATTCTGCTGGAGATGTGATACTCCACTTATCTACTATGCTAGAGATACTTGGTTTATTAAGATGTCTGCAGTTAAGGATAAGCTTGTTAAGAATAATAATACAGTTAATTGGATTCCTGAAGGAATTGGTAAAGGACGTTTTGGAGCATGGCTTGAAAATGTTCAGGATTGGGGACTTTCAAGAAACAGATACTGGGGTACTCCACTTAATATTTGGGAGTGTTCTTGTGGCAAGAGACATGCAATTGGCTCTATAGAAGAATTAAAGAGTATGAGCAAGAATTGTCCAGATGATATTGAACTTCACCGTCCATACATTGATGATGTACTTATTACTTGTCCAGATTGTGGAAAAGATATGAAGAGAGTACCAGAGGTTATTGACTGTTGGTTTGACTCAGGAGCAATGCCATTTGCTCAGTGGCATTATCCATTTGAGAATAAAGATATATTTGAGGATAATTTCCCAGCAGATTTCATTAGTGAAGCAGTTGACCAGACAAGAGGATGGTTCTATTCACTTATGGCTATTTCAACACTTCTTTTTGATAAGGCACCTTATAAGAACGTAATCGTTCTTGGTCATGTTCAGGATAAGGATGGACAGAAGATGTCTAAGTCTAAGGGAAATGCAGTTGATCCTATGGATGCACTTAATAAGTATGGTGCTGATGCTATTAGATGGTATTTCTATAGCAATTCTGCTCCATGGCTTCCTAATAGATTCCATGAGGACGCAGTAGTTGAAGGTCAGAGAAAATTCATGGGTACATTATGGAATACTTATGCATTCTATGTACTTTATGCAGAGATTGATCAGTTTGACCCAACTAAGTATTCTCTTGAATACGACAAGTTATCAGTTATGGATAAATGGCTTCTTTCTAAGCTTAATTCAGTTGTTAAGACAGTTGATGAGAGCCTTGGCGCATACAAGATACCTGAGGCAACAAAGGCTTTGGCCGAGTTTGTTGATGATATGAGTAACTGGTATGTAAGAAGATGTCGTGATAGATATTGGGCAAAGGATATGCCACAGGATAAGATTAATGCTTATATGACATTATATGAAGCACTTGTAACTATCTGTAAGGTATCTGCTCCAATGATTCCATTTATGACAGAGGATATCTATCAGAATCTTGTTAAGAATATTGATAAGACTGCACCAATGAGTATCCACCTTTGCGATTATCCAGAGGTTAAGGAGGAGTATATTGACGCAGAGCTTGAAGCAAGTATGGATCAGGTTCTTAAGTGTGTTGTATTTGGTAGAGCAGCAAGAAATACTGCAAATATCAAGAGTAGACAGCCAATTGGTAAGATGTATATTAAGTCAGAGAAGACACTTGATGATTTCTTTGTTGAGATTATTGAGGAAGAGCTTAATATTAAGAGTGTAGAATTCAAGACTGATTTATCAGACTTTACTTCATATAGCTTTAAGCCACAGCTTAAGACTGTTGGACCAAAATACGGAAAGCAGCTTGGTGGAATTAGAGAATATCTTTCTAATGTTGATGGAAATGCTGCTATGACAGAGCTTAAGTCAAATGGCGCAATTAAGTTTGATGTAAATGGTGTTACAGTAGAGCTTGCTGAGGAAGATCTTCTTATTGATATTGCTAAGGTTGAGGGTTATGTTTCTGAAGGAGATAACAGTGTAACAGTAGTTATTGATACAACCCTTACTGAAGAATTAATCGAGGAAGGTTTCGTAAGAGAAATCATTTCCAAGATTCAGACAATGCGTAAGGAAGCAGATTTCAACGTAACAGATAAGATTAGAGTTTACGCAGAGGGTAATGATAAGATTATTGAGATTATCAATAATAACCTTGATGATATTAAAAATGTTGTCCTTGCAACTGAATTTGTTGCAAACTCTATGGGTGGAGTTTCTAAAGACTGGAATATCAATGGCGAGAAGGTAGTTCTTGGCGTTGAGGTAATGTAATAGAACAAATGAAATGGGCGAAGGTGCAAATGATAGAGCATTTTCGCCTATTTTACTGAAAGTTTATTGTTACAATGACAAATTGAAATGGAGAAACAAAGATGAATAACAAAAAAAATAAATCGGGACTTATTATAGTTATTTTATGTATTGTTTTGCTTGTGGCTGTTAGTGTAGTAGATATGATGTCATCAAACAAGAAAAAGAAATCATCCAATGAAAAAAAGAAAGTCGAAACAACTGAAAATGTTAATACAACGCAAGCAACAAATACAACTGAAGAAAAGGAATATGTAGTTTCTTCTACTGCCACTAATGCAGATGAAGAGCCTGTAGATATTGAAACAAATACGCTGTCTTCGTTGAAGCAGGTTAAGTATATGGATGTATTTTATTGGGAAAAATTCAGATTAGAAGGATCTAGAATCAGAATAAAAGATAACAAAAAAAATACGCATATTATTAAAACACTTGATAGCTTAATCACAGGTGATACTACAGAGGTAATTTCGCCAGATTTGCTTAATCTTTCAATTGAAATTGAAGTATATGATGAAAATAACAATAAATTAGCTAGTTATGAAATCCAAGAAGATATTTTAGAAATAAAAAATGAAAATAAAAAGTATAAATTAAATAAAGATGAGTTAGGTACATTGACGCAATATATTAAAGAACTTAATTTAATACAGTAATGTGCAAAATCTGTCCAAAAAAAATGTAAAATGTTTGAATTTTTGTGGCAAAATCCACAAAAATTTGATAAAATAAATATAATATGATCAAGGAGGATTTAGGTATGGCTACAAAGAAGAAGACTGGATTTAATAAAGAGAACTTCAAGAAGGAGGTTATAACTAATTTAAAGGTTCTATATAGAAAGACTCTTGAAGAAGCAACACCTCAGATGGTATTTCAGGCAGTTTCATATGCAGTTAAGGATGATATAATTGACAGATGGATTGCTACACACAAGGAATACGAGAAGAAAAATGTGAAAACTGTCTATTATCTTTCAATGGAATTTTTGATGGGTAGAGCATTGGGCAATAACCTTATTAACATGACATATTATGAAGACATTAAAAATGCTCTCGATGAATTAGGCTTTGATCTTAATTTTATTGAAGATCAGGAGCCAGATGCAGCGCTTGGTAATGGTGGTCTTGGACGACTTGCAGCATGCTTTTTGGACTCTCTTGCAACACTTGGATATCCTGCATATGGATGTGGTATCAGATATAGATATGGTATGTTCAAGCAGGAAATTGAAGATGGATATCAGGTTGAGAAGCCAGATGATTGGTTAAAGGAAGGAAATCCATTTGAAATTAGACGTGCTGATTATGCCGTTGAAGTTAAGTTTGGTGGATATGTACGTAATGAATATAGAGACGGAAAGAATTACTATATTCAGGAGGATTATCAGTCAATTCGTGCAGTACCCTATGATTTACCAATTATTGGATATGGTAACAATGTAGTTAATACACTTAGAATTTGGGATGCTGAAGCAATTCAGGAATTTAACCTTGATTCATTTGACAAGGGTGAATATCAAAAGGCTGTTGAGCAGCAGAATCTTGCTAGAACAATTGTTGAAGTATTATATCCAAATGATAACCACTACTCAGGAAAAGAGCTTAGATTAAAGCAACAGTATTTCTTTGTATCTGCATCAGTTCAAAGAGCTATTCTTAAGTTTAAGGAGAACAATGATGATATTAGGATGCTTCCTGAAAAGGTAACATTCCAGTTAAATGATACTCATCCAACAGTTGCTGTAGCAGAGCTTATGAGAATACTTGTTGATGAAGAGAAGTTAGAGTGGGATGAGGCATGGGATATTACTTGCAGAACTTGTGCATATACTAACCACACTATTATGGCTGAAGCATTAGAGAAATGGCCTATCGATTTATTCCAGAGATTACTTCCAAGAGTATATCAGGTAATTGATGAGATAAATAGAAGATATATGAAGCTTATTGAGGACAGATATCCAGGGGATCAGAATAAACTTAGAAGCATGTCAATTTTATATGACGGTCAGGTAAGAATGGCTCACCTTGCAATAGCAGGAAGCTACTCTGTAAATGGTGTTGCACAGCTTCATACAGAGATTCTTAAGAAGAGAGAGCTTAAGGATTTCTATGAGATGAGACCAGAACAGTTTAATAACAAGACAAATGGTATTACTCAGCGAAGATTCTTATTACATGGTAATCCACTTTTAGCAAGCTGGATTAATGACAAGATTGGAAATGAATGGATTACTGATCTTCCTAAGTTAGAGCAGTTAAAACCACTTGCAAATGATAAGAATGCTCAAAAGGAATTCATGGATATCAAATTCAAGAATAAAGAGCGTTTAGTTAAATACATTAAAGAACATAATGGCATTGATATTGATCCTAACTCAATATTTGATGTTCAGGTTAAGCGTTTACATGAATATAAGAGACAGTTACTTAATATTTTACATGTAATGCATCTTTATAATGAGCTTAAAGCAAATCCTAATATGGATTTTGAGCCAACTACATTTATCTTTGGTGCTAAGGCAGCAGCTGGATATAAGAGAGCAAAGCTTACAATTAAGCTTATCAATTCAGTAGCAGATGTAGTTAACAATGATCCTTCAATTAACGGAAAGATTAAGGTCGTATTTATTGAAAACTACAGAGTATCAAATGCAGAAATTATTTTTGCTGCAGCTGATGTAAGTGAGCAGATATCTACAGCTTCAAGAGAGGCTTCTGGTACTGGTAATATGAAGTTTATGCTTAATGGTGCACCAACTCTTGGTACAATGGATGGAGCAAATGTGGAAATCGTTGAAGAAGTAGGAATAGAGAATGCGTTTATCTTTGGTATGTCTGCTGACGAGGTAATGAAATATGAGCGTGAGGGTGGATATTATCCAATGGATATTTATAACTCTAATCCTAGAATTAAGAAGGTTCTTGACCAGTTGATTGATGGTACATATGCTAAGGATGATAAGGAAAGATTTCGCGAGCTTTACGATTCATTAGTAAAAGAAGATGTTTACTTTATCTTAAAGGACTTCGATTCATACGCTGAAGCTCAAAAGAGAGTAAATCAGGCATATAAGGATAAGTCAAAATGGGCTCAGATGGCTATGCTTAATACTGCATGTGCTGGTAAGTTCTCTTCAGATAGAACAATTGAGCAGTATGCAACTGAGATTTGGAATCTAGAAAAGGTACAGGTTATGCTTTAATCTAATACTTATTTGAGAGAATAGATTTTATTAAACATGGTATAGTAATATGATTTTGAAATACACCATTGGATGTTAGTAATAATTAACATTTAGTGGTGTATTTTTGATTTTCAGAATAAATAAAATGTATTATTAATATATTATTTAGTAGATAAGGTGGTCTATTTCATGAAAAATAAAAATCTAGAAAACTTAATATATGTATTACTGATTCTTTTTACACCGCTATTTGTAACGCAAATTATTAATGGACGTCAAATTGATAGCATGAATAAGCTTTGTAAATTAGATACAGGAAAGGATGTTTTGATACAAGGAGAGAATGCAAATATACTAGTCGATGTGGAGCAATATATGCTAGGGGTGCTGCCGGATATAGTTGAATGCAATAATAGTGACAAATATATTGAGGCGCAGGTTGTGGCAATTAGGACTAATATATATGCTCTAATGGGTGAGAATAACATAATTAATGCGGCAAAGCTTCCGTATACATATACATTTGCAGAAGAATATATGGAAAGATGGGGAAGTTCAAAATATCGAGTAATAGAAGAAAAATTTATTAAGGCGATAATTAATACTGAAGGAAAAATAATTGAATAAAAGTATTTCTAGATGCCTATACTATTTCTATAATTTGACGCAAAAGCGTTTTTATTTTATTAAAATAGGAGGCATTACGAATGGATAGAATTAAAGAATTCTTCAAGACAAAGGGCTTTTATATTGCATTATATACAGGAGTTGCTGCGTTTGCTACACTTTTATTATTGTATAACTATTCAGACAAGAAAAATGAAGTAAGACGTGAGCATGCAATTGATTTAAATCAAAATGCAATAAATACTACAGAGGAAAATACAGTGGCAAAGAAGGTAGATTCAGATGGTGTAATAAAGAAAAACTCAAATAAAGTAGATAGTAAAAATGAGATAAAGGATGCAAAAATAGAACAGAAAAGTACATCAAATAATAATGGCGACATAACCAAAAAAGATGCTTCAGCGAATAAGCAGGATGTGATTGATCCGACAAATTGCGATGATGAAGAGGCTATTCAAAAATATTTGGAAAATAATATGACAGAAGAGGTTAAGATTGTTCCAAGTATGAACTATGATGGTGGAAAGTATCTTCATATTCCGCTAATTGGAGAAGTGATTTTACCATATAGCATGGATACAACAGTATATTATAAAACATTAGATTGCTATAGATGCAATCCAGGTATGTTAATAAAGGGTGATGAGGGTACAGATATAGCTTCTTGTTACGAGGGGATTGTGGAAAAAATAGAAGATACAAAAGAGCATGGAACTATTGTTGTAGTTGACATGGGAAATGGTTATAAGGCAACTTATGGACAATTAATGAATGTTACGGTAAAAGAGAAAGATGCGGTGACTGTAGGACAAAATATTGGTGAAATAGCACCTGTTTCCAGCTATTATAGCAAAGAAGGAAATCATTTGTACTTTGAGGTAGAAAAAGATGGAGAACCAGTAAATCCAAACGCTTTGTTTTGTGAATAAAAAAATGACCTAATATAAATATTGATATGCATATGTGTTCTAAAGGGAACTAATATCATATCAATATTTTTATTGGCCAAATTACTTAATTATCATTGCTATTACAATCGTTACAGATTCCTGTAAACATAACGTTGGCACCTGTAATATTAAGGTTAGATCTTCTAGAAGCATCGTTAATAAACTGCTCGGATATTGAAATATCCAGATCAATTACAGCACCACAGTTATTGCAATTAAAATGATAGTGTGGTTGTATATTAGCATCAAAATGATCAACCTTATCACTGCTAGGTATACGCAATAATCGTCCTGAATCAGCTAATTGATTAAGATTTCGATAAACAGTTCCTAAACTAATATTAGGAATAGTTTCTTTAACGTAAAAATATACTGTTTCAGCAGTTGGATGATCCGTTCTTGTAGATAAAAAGTTAATTATAGCTTCTCTTTGACGGCTATACTTAATAGGTGGATTCATAATATCAACTCTCCAAATAAATATATAAAAACAATAATGATTATCATTATAATTTTAATTGAATATAAGTAATAAGTCAATATATTTTAATTGCAACATTTTACTAAAAAGCTAGAATATAGAGCGATTTCATTGACATAATATGCCTATATTGTTATATTTTATATAGGGATAAGTTTTATCGGGGAATGAGGCGAATTAGAAAATGTCTATTAATATGGAAGAAATTTATAATCTACAATTCCATAAAGTAATTGATTCAATTCTTAATACCGTAAAGGAGATTGCTGTTATTATTGATATTGATTCGTTTGAGATAATTTATCAAAATAGCAAAGCCTATGAGGTTATGGGAAATAGAATTGGACAGACTTGTCATGACCTTTTATGTTTGAACGATGTTCCTTGTATAGAATGCCCAGTTGGTTTAATGGGAGATACAACAGTTGTTAGAGAAAAATATGTTGAGTTATTTGATACGAATATAAGACTTACATATAATAAAATAGATTGGTATGATAGTAAGAAAGCTTTGCTTGCAACAATAAAAGGTGTAAATAAAGCAAATGAGGATATTTCCACAGCAGCAATTCAAAGGGTTACTGCTAAGTTAGAGGAAACATATAAAGAAAAGGATCCTCTTACAGGCTTACCAAATTATTCTAAGTTTTATTCAGACGCAGAAACTGTGATTCGCAATAATCCTGATAAGGATTATGCCATAGTGGTATTTGATATTGAAAGATTTAAGAGTATTAACGATATATATGGTATGCTTGAGGGTGATGAAGCAATAAAGCATATTGCTCAGTGTTTAGAAAAGTGCTTTGAAGGTAAGAAGAATTATTCTAGAATGCATTCAGATATATTTGCATATTATATTGACTATAAGAACAAGGGTCAGATAATTAAAGGAATTGAGAAGCTTCGTAAGTTGATAAATGCTAATAGCTTTGATTTTGATATTAATACAACTTATGGAATATACCTTGCTACTGAACGTAATGTTCCAATAAACCTAATGTGTGATCGTGCTTCTTTAGCATGCAAAACAATTAAGGGTAATATTATGAAATTCTGTGCATTTTATGATGAGCAGTATAGAGAGGATATGCTAAAGATTAACTCTATAGAGAAGGATATGTATAAGGCATTAGAGAATCATGAGTTTAAGATGTATCTTCAGCCAAAGTATACTCTTTCTGATGGTTTATTATGTGGGGCAGAAGTTCTATGTAGATGGTTCCATCCTCAAAAGGGAATGATTCCACCTAATGATTTTATTCCTTTATTTGAACGAAATGGATTTATATTAAGATTAGATGAATATATGTGGGAAGAGGCTTGTAAGACTATTAGAGGTTGGCTTGATGAAGGCAGAAAACCAGTGCCATTATCAGTTAATATCTCAAGATATCATATCAAGCATAATGACCTTGAATTAGTTTTGTTAAAGCTTTTGAAGAAGTATGATTTATCTCCTGAATATTTGACATTGGAGATAACAGAATCCCTTTTCTTAGATAAACCTGAAGAGCTTAATAGAGTATTAGTTAAGCTTCAAAATCATGGATTTAAGTTAGAGGTTGACGATTTTGGGGCAGGCTTTTCGTCACTTAATCTCATTAGAAATATTACAGTTGATACAATTAAGATGGATAAGGAATTCCTTGATAATGAGATTGCAAGTGAGAAGGGTAAGATAGTTGTAAATCATACGATTGATATGGCAAAGGATCTTAATTTGCTAGTAGTTGCAGAAGGTGTAGAAACTGAGGAACAGGTAGAATTCTTAAAGCAATCAAACTGTGATATTGCACAGGGATTTTTCTATGCAAAGCCTATGCCTCTTGAGGCTTTTAATGAGACTTGCTTCTAAAATAAACAGCAATTATTGTATATGAAAAATAATAGACTACAGTTATTGACATATATATAGTGTTGTTGTATATTGAAAAAGATATTAGAACTTATGTAAAAAGGAGAACAAAAAATGTTAGAAAAGCTTAAGCAAATTATCGCTGAAGAATTGAATGTAGATGAGTCAGATGTTGAATTAGAAACTTCTTTCAAGGATGACCTTGGAGCAGATTCACTTGATTTATATCAGCTTGTTATGGCTATCGAGGAAGAGTATGGATGTGATATTCCTTCAGATGATGTAGCTGCAATTGCAACAGTTGAAGACGTAATCAAGTATCTTAAGGATAACGGAATCGAGGAGTAATATTTAATATTACGATAAAAAGATTGAGATTTTTATATCTCAATCTTTTTTTGTAGACAAATAAAAAAGGTTAAATTAACGAATAGTAACAATTGCAAATTAAATTAATCAAAAATAATTTTCTTTGTTCTTGAAATAAAAAAAGTTGGCATCATATGATACCAACCTTTTTTGTTTATGTAATTATTAGCCCATTACAACTTCAACAGTATGAGACTTTCCGTCTCCTATTACAGGAATTACGTTACCTTCAACAGCCTTGCCATCTACAGTCATGCTCTTAATTCCCTTGCAAACATGAGCTGGATTAGATACTTTAATTTCAAATGTATCTCCGCGGAACTGACGAGAAGCACTGAGTCCGTCCCAAGCAGCTGGGATTGAAGGATCAATCTTAAGTCCATCAAAGTCTGGCTGTACACCTAAAATATACTGTGAAATAGCTACCATATTCCAAGCAGCTGTACCAGTAAGCCATGAGTTCTTTCCTTGACCAAAATTCTTTCCAGTCTGTCCGATATCAGAACCAGCATCCTTTCCACCAATCATCTGTCCATATACATATGGCTCAGTTTTGTGAATATCTGATGTTTCCTCAGTAAATGCAGGAGCAATTTCTGAATAATATTTAAATGCCTGATCACCTTCACCAGCGTAAGCTGCAGCACAGATAATCCATGCATTGTTATGTGTAAAGATACCAGCATTCTCTTTATAACCACCTGGATAAGTTGATATTTCTCCGTATTGTGGATAATATTTTGTGAATGCAGGGTTGTTAAGAACAAGACCATGTTTTGTGTTAAGTCTTTCATCAATAGCAGCAAGAGTTTTCTTGGTAGCCTCTTTATCGATGTCAGACATAATTGCAAATCCCTGTGGCTCAATGAAAATTTGACCTTCTTCGCATTCCTTTGATCCCATCTTCTCACCATTTGCATCATATGCACGAAGGAACCAGTCTCCATCCCATGCAGATTCCATCATATTAGCTTTCATTTTATCAATCTCAGTCTGAGCAGCCTTTGCTTCATCAGTTTTTCCAAGATGATTAAGAATAGAAACATAATTTGGTCCAGCATAAGTAAAGAGTGCTGCAACAAATACAGACTCAGCAACCTTTGAATAGCCGCCTTCAGCAGCAAACTTAGGATTAGTGTATGTCTGGAAGCTTTCTCCTGGTGTATCAGAGAAGCACGAAAGGTTAATACAATCGTTCCAGTCAGCACGCATTGCAAGTGGAAGACCATGAGGTCCAAGGTTATTAACAATGTGGTAGAATGATACCTTTAAGTGTTCAAGCATAGGCTGAGCTATTGACATATCATTATCGTAAGGAACCATCTCATCAAGAATTCCCCAATCACCAGTTTCCTTGATATATGCAGAAACTGAAAGGATGAGCCATAATGGATCATCTGAAAAATCACCACCGATATCAGCATTACCCTTTTTAGTAAGTGGCTGGTACTGATGGTAACATCCACCATCTGGGAACTGAGTTGAAGCTATATCAATAATTCTTTCTCTAGCACGATCAGGAATCTGATGAACAAAACCAAGAATATCCTGATTAGAATCTCTAAATCCCATACCACGTCCAATACCTGATTCAAAATATGAAGCAGAACGTGAAAGGTTGAATGTAACCATACACTGATACTGATTCCAGATATTAACCATACGGTTAACCTTATCATCAGGAGTATCAACATTAAGTATTCCAAGAAGAGAATCCCATGTAGCCTTAAGCTCTGCAAGACCAGCAGCAACCTTTTCAGGAGTATTATACTGCTCAATCATAGCAAGAGCTTTCTCTTTGTTGATTGTCTTTCCATCTGCCTCGAACTTCTTGTCAACTGGCATTTCAACGTATCCAAGAACGAATACTAAAGTCTTAGTTTCACCTGGAGCAAGAGTGATTTCCTTGCAGTGAGAAGCAATAGGAGACCATCCATCAGCAACAGAATTTCTTGACTGATTCTCAGTAACAACCTGAGGCTCATGGAAACCGTTGTAAAGACCGATGAAAGAATCTCTATCTGTATCGAAACCATCGATAGAATCATTTACAGTATAGAATGCAAAATGATTACGTCTATCTCTGTATTCTGTTTTGTGATAAATTGTAGAACCAACTACTTCAACACGACCAGTAGAGAAGTTTCTCTGGAAGTTTGTGCAGTCGTCCTGTGCATCCCATAAGCACCACTCGATAAATGAAAATAGCTTAAATGATTTAGCAGCTGATCCTTCGTTAGTGAGAACTACCTGCTGAACTTCACCAGTGTAATTCTGAGGAACAAAGAAAGTAACCTCTGCCTTTAAATCATTTTTCTTACCTGTGATTTTTGTGTAACCCATACCATGACGGCACTCGTAAGAGTCAAGCTCTGTTTTTACAGGAGACCATCCTGGATTCCATATTGTACCGTTATCATTAATATAGAAGTAACGTCCCCCCATATCAATTGGAACATTGTTATAACGATAACGAGTTATTCTTCTAAGTCTGGCATCTTTGTAGAAATGATATCCTCCAGCTGTGTTAGAAATCAAAGAAAAGAAATCCTGAGTTCCAAGATAGTTAATCCATGGATAAGGAGTTCTTGGGGAAGTGATGACATATTCTTTATTGGCGTCATCGAAAAATCCAAATTTCATTTACAATTCCTTCCTTTCATAGTTGTGCCCCCATTATATAACAAAAATGACGGAAACTCAATAAAAATTGAGTGTCCGTCTAGTCATAATGAACAATGAAATTGTTAATAATAGTCAAAAAGTGCTATTCAAATAGCAATAAATGACAAGTGGTTAAACTACATATAATTTACTAGAAATAGTTTTTGACTCACCTGGAGCAAGCTCTAAATAACCTGTCTCATTTGGCGGGATGTTAAGGTTTGGAGCGTCAATAATCCATGTAGATGGTTCTGGACAGAAATAACCTTTGTCACCACTGTTGTTCCAGATTATCCAATATTTGTAATCTTCGCATATCTCATAGCAAATCTGAATTTTTGTTGCTTCGTCAGAGATAATTGTTCCATAAAATGGTTTGTTATTAAAGGAACCATATTCAGCAAAGAAAACATCGTTATTAATATCATGTAATACAGGAAGCTGACATCCTGTTAAATATTGTCTTTCGTGATTAGTCATTGGTAAGAAATCACAAGTAGGTATAAATGCACTGTCTAATTCCCACTTCTCTCCAACAGGGAGATAAATTCTTGAGTCAAGACCATCACCATCCTTAGTAAATGGTGCGTTGATTACAGTGTGGTTACATACACCAAAAGGAAGCATCTTTTCAGAAGTATTAGTCATTGTAAACTTATATCCTAAGCCATCCTTTAATGAAAGTGTAAATGTAAATTCTGCTTTGAAGCTTACTGGATAAGTCTCGAAAAACTCATCATTTTCATCATATATATATTCAGTTTTTGCTATTGCAGTCTCATTAACTACTGTAGCGCTTACTATACTGTGTTCTCTTTTGTGTAAAAATCCATGGATGTGGTTGCCTAATGGATCGTTTATTGGAAACTGATATAATGCGTCGCTTGTCTTAAGACGACCTTTTGAAAGTCTATTTGGCAGATATAAAGTAGGCATACCATATACCTCTGGAGAGGCTTTCAATTCCTCGATTGATAAATTCTCATCATATCTAAGTATCTCTAATTCGTTCTCTGTATCCTGTAATCTTAAAACATTGCTTCCTAAAAAAGGTGCTATTATTGCTTTGTATTTTCCAGCCGTAAGTTCTATAACATCTTTACCCTTATAGGAAATAACGTTAGCTGAAAATGCCATTATAATTCCTCCCTTATACATCGACCTTTAAGGTCTGTTAAAAATAAATTTATGGTAAATACTAACATAATAGGATTTAAATGTCTATATAAGAGTATACAATATAGTTAAGTGTATTATATTATAATTATGAGAAAATTGCACAAAAAAAGACAAAAAAATTATAAAAGATATGTTTTATAAGTCATTTTAGAGTATGTAATGGAAATTCTTAGCTATTTAATGGTCTAGTAATTCACAAAATAGTTAAGGTATTTGGAACGAATAAAGAATACTTGAGTATAATACAGTATGAAAACAATAAAGAACATCTTAATGTAATACGATATGAAAACAATAAATAATACTTAAGTATAATACAGTGTGAAAATAATAAAGTTAGATTAATAAAATGACTAGAATTAGGAATACTATATATGCAAAAAAATATAATATGCAGTCGGAATTATTATACAATAAATTAATAAAGCTACTTTTGTAAAGAAAATGATAAGATACAAATCCTATACCGATTGCTTTTTATATAGCAACAAAAGAAAAAGGGCGCTTTCAAAGTGGAAGCGCTCTTTTTTGTATGATTAAATATGGATAATGAATATTGTTCAATAAAATATCTAAAATTAATAATATTAGAATACTGATCAAAAATATTTTAATAAATCTATAATTTGAATTTGATGGAAATAGGCTCCTTTAAGGATTGCCCTCCTCTGGATTTAACTGCCTTGGTAATCATAAGATGATAGTATTCATTAGTTGAATAGGGTTCTAGTGGTTCTATATTAATAGTTTCTTTTTCCATATCATATTTAATGTAAGTGTTAAGCTTTTGACCTTGAGAGTTAACAACATACATAGTTTCCTTAGTAACAGTTTTTGGATCAAGAGGAATATTAAATTTAACCTGCCATATGAAATTACCAGTTTTGAATTTGAGATTTTGTTTGACCTTATTATAAAGCTGTGCAGGTATATCTTCAATGTCTATTAAAACTTTAGCCATATGTCGTTCCTCCTATCATTTGTTTTATGTACTATATAATTCTAGCATATCTTATATGTGATTTCAATAAATGTATATTATTACGGAATATGGAGAAAATACTAATTAATCATCAAATTAGCATTATTTTATAGGAATATTAGTCACTTTATTTGTGCTTGTTATAGGTTACAAAATGATTAAATTATCTATAAAATTAAATTGTTACAAAAATGTTACAGAAACATTCCTGTACTATATGGGAAATATTAAAGGAGATGATTAAGTGAGAAAATATTTAAGACACTCCTACAAAAGATGGTTACTTGGTTCTTGTTTTGTTTTTACAGTAGCGGTATCAGCAAAATATGAACAGTATAGATTGGAAATTGCAGATATGCAGGACATCCCTGTTATGGCAGCCTACAACAAAGGTGTTGAACGTATAGATGAAAACATTTTGCCTGGTAAGATAGGGATTCAGGAAATTAATCAGAACATTAAACCTGTAAATGCATCTAAAAAGAAGGAAAGTGAAAGGGCAATTAAATCTTACACAAAAACAGAAAAGTATTGTGTTCCATGTGAATATGTTTATGACGAAGAAATGCTAGAAGGAAATGTGGAAACAGTTCAGGATGCGAAAGAGGGAATAAAAGAAGTAACAGTTTTGGCTAGTTATTTAAATGACGAAGAAATTGAAAGTGTACCTATTGAAACTGAAATAGTAGAAGAGGCGGTACCAATGGTTGTACATATTGGTACTAAAAAACAAGAACAGTTTATTATTCCGGTAGAAGGTTATGTTTTTACGTCGCCCTTTGGTCCAAGGTGGGGAACTAACCATAATGGGGTTGACCTTGCTGTTAGTGAGGGGACAAGTATTATGGCTTCTTCAGCTGGAACAGTTATACAAGAGGGATGGAATGGAGGTTATGGAATAAGCGTTTATATTGATCATGGAAATGGGTATTATACAAGGTATGGTCACATGAGTGAAACTTGCGTTTACGTTGGTCAATATGTTGAACAAGGAGAGATAATTGGATTTTCTGGAAATACTGGAAATAGTACTGGTCCACATGTACATTTCGAAATCAGAGCTAATGGCGATCCTCTTGACCCACAAGAATTTGTAAATATTGATTAAGTAAAATATATATGTGTCCGATATATCATATAGAAGTGAAATTAGTAGTTGTTTTGGTAAAACATTATTTAATACATTAAGAGGAAAATGATATGGGACAGATTATTGATAATATAAATAATAGAATTAATATAGATGCCAAGGCTATGTCGATCGTCGGTGACGAAAGCAAGAGTCTTGGCGTTTTGTCGTCTAATAATGAAAATGAAGTAACTAACGAGGTAACATATAACAAAGAAAATCGAAAAGAGAAGGTAGTTATCGATAATTTCGAAGAATACATTAAAGAAAAAAATGCCAAAGCAAAAGAAGAAGGAAAAGACGACGTAAGCAAAGAAAAGGAACAAAAAGAAGCAGAAAAAGAACTTTTAAGAAATCTTTCCACAGAAGAAATAAGCAAGCTAAAAATGATGGGAATCGATATTGAAAGTGCAAACTTAAAGGACCTTTTAGGTCAAATTAATACTATGAGAGGAAATGCACATAGAGATGAATTGGCTAAGCTTATGGCAAAGATAAGCGTAGATGAGGAGGATATTTCTAAGCTTGTTGTAAGTGGAAATGGTGTTTCGGCTGGGAATAATGTAGCAATAGAAAGCATTGATGTTTCGGATGTTATAGCAGCGAAAGCTGATAACGAGGGAAATAAAATAGTAATATCAAAATCAGATAATGAAGAAAATAAAGATAATAAAGAAAATAAAGTAATAATTTCAAAGTCAGATATTTTGCAGGTGATAAAAAATAATTATCCTATATCAAAGGATGGAATATATAAAGCCCACTACAACGGTGGTGTAATAAATGAGGCAATAGATAATCAAGCTTTGTATGAAAAAATGTCTAGTCAGATAAACAATATAATTGAGCAGGCAGGATACCAGGTTAATGAGAAAACTATAGGGATAGCAAAGGATTTTGTGGCAAATACCATTCCTGTTACCACTGAAAATATAGATAAGTACATGAAGTTATTTAACGCTGTTGACAAAGGACTTGAAGCTATAGATTTGTTAGAACTTAATTCCATCAATAATAATATAGAAGAAAAAGCAAAAAAGATATATGAGGAAGTAAAGCATATAGATTCGAATGTAGCTGTTTATTTGACTAAGCATAATAAAGCCTTGTCTATAGCAGCAGTTAGCAATTTTTCGAAGAATAGTTTGTCAGAGGATATTAAAAATGAAATTAAACAATATTCTTTTACTAATAATATGGAACAGGACTTATCCGCTGACGACTTAAAAGCTGTTACTGCAAAAAGACAAATGGAAGAAATAAGACTTAGCATGACATTTGAGGCAGCTATTAAATTAGTTAAAAAGGATTTTTATATTGATACAAGAGAACTTTCTAAGGTTGTGAATAATCTAAAAAGTATAGAAGAAGAACAGATTAAGAATGCATTTAATAATGCTGGTGTTGAGAGAACAAAAGAAAATGTTGAGGCGTATAGAACTACCTCTTTGGAGATAGAACTACTTGCCAGAAATCATGCAGGTGTAATAGCAGCGCCTATTATGGACGAAGATTTTACGGTTAATTCCCTAAATGCATTTTCCAAAAACTTTGCAGCTGTTGAAAAAAGCTATGAGGCAGTTGGTACTGCACCTAGATATGATATGGGAGATAGCATTAATAAGGCATTTAATAATATAGAAGATATTCTTAGCGAAATGAATATTGAGGCTAACCAGGAAAATGTTAGAGCAACTAGGATACTTGGATATAATCAGCTTGAGATTACAGAAGAAAATATTACTAAAATAGTATCTTATGATAGACAAGTAAATGATTTGATAAATAACTTTTATCCAGAAGCGGTTTTGGGGCTGATTAAGGATGGCGTGAACCCTCTTGATATGGATATTAGTAGCTTGAATGCATATATTAATGAAAGAAAATATAATAAAGGCGTAAGTGAAGCAAAGGATTTTGCGGCATATTTGCGAAGTGTTGAGAAGCAGGGGGATATTTCTAAAGAGGAAAGAGAAAGCTATATTGGAATCTTTAGAATGATGAATAAATTAGCTAAATCAGGAGATAGAGAAGCAGGTTGGCTATTCGCAAATGAAGAGCGTCTTACAGTAAGAAATTTGCTTGGAGCAATGCGAAGCAGAAGAGCAGCTGGAATAGATATTTCGGTCGATGATGAGTTTGGGGCGCTTACAGATGTTGAAATTAAGAAGCCACGTATTGACGATCAGATTGAAAGTGCATTTTCTAAGATAAATGAGGAGTTAGAGCAGGTAATTAAAGAAAATAATATCGAAGAGTCTATACTTAATTATAATGTGTTAGACAAGATGTTTAATACTACAGAAGGAATTCATCCATTAATATCTAAGTTAGTTGAGCATATGCATGTAAATAAGCTTGTTAAGGATGAAATCCTTGATGAAGAAACAGAGAATATGTCCCTTTCAATGTCAGGTAAGAAAATCGATATTAATCCAGAAGCAATGCTTGAATTAGAAGGTATAGCTAATACATTTATGGATATGGCTGAAGAAAAGATTAATTCTGATGATTTAGGACGCCTATTTGACAACCTAAATGAAATGATTACAAATGGAATGTACGGTTTAGCAGAAGAAGGCAACAGTGCAGATTCGTTTGATATTAGAGATATTAAAATGGTGTGCGCAGGCTTGAACATATTAAAAAATATGACGAAACATAATAACTATCAGATACCAGTTGATACTGAAAATGGTGTTAGAATAATGAATGTAAAGCTTCAAAGTGGAGAGGAGGCTGGAAGGGTTGAAATCAATATAAAAGAAATATTTGGTGGAGTTTCAGCTGATATTAAGTTAGTTGGCAATCGTTTAGAGGGATATATTGTATGTGAAACAAGTGAGGGAAATGATTGGTTGAGCAGGCTTGTTAATGAGCAAAATATTGATAAGACTATTGATGGTTTTGATATATCAAATTTATCCTTTGGACAAAAAATCATTACAAGTAAAAAAACAGTTAATCAAAACTCAATTAATAAAAACACTACTAGTGAAAAAAGTACTAATGATAAAGATATTAATGAAAAAACTATTAATGAAAAAACTATTAATGAAAAAGCAGCTAATAGTGAGGAGATATCAAATAAAGCATTATATAAGGCAGCAGCTACGATTGTAAAAATGTTAGGGGATAATCTTAGTGCCTAAAGAGTTTTTATAAAAGTTCCGATAAAATAAATAGATGAAAAAAGACAGTAACAATATATATGTTTATAGTTAATATAGGAGGCGACAACTATGAGAATAAATCACAATTCTATGGCACTTAATGCAAGCGACCATTTTGCAACAATTAATGCTAATTTGGCAAAGTCTATGGCTAGACTTTCTTCAGGAACAAAGATTACTTCACCTGCAGATGACGCTGCAGGTTTGGCAATATCAACAAAGATGAATGAGCAGATTAGAGGCTTGGAGAGAGCTTCTCTTAATTCTAATGATGGAATATCTGTTATACAGTCTGCAGAGGGTGGTTTGAATGAGATTCATGCAATATTAGGTAGAATGAGAGAGCTTGCTGTAAAATCAGCAAATGATGTTTATTATGAAGAAGACAGAGATGCTATTCAAGAGGAAATAGACGCTTTGGCTGAACAGATTACTCAGATTGCTGATACAACTGATTTCAATGGACAAAAGCTTTTGAATGGCTCTATTTCAAGAAGAACGTTATCGTCTGAAAAAGGTGTTCAGGCTACATATTTATCTACTGCAGTTAATGCAGGCGTATATGAGTTAGAGCTTACATGGAATTCAAATAATCTTACAAATACAAAGAATGCAATGTGTATCTCAGGCTTTAATAGTAGTGTGGGAACTATAACAAAGGAGCAGGAAGGTACGATTGTTGTAAATGGTTTCCCAGTTGATATATCAGAGGGAATGACTGCAAATGAAATATTTGATAAGTTGCAAAATCACTTGCATAAAATAGATGTAGATGTAATTGCTTCTAACGATGGTGGTAAAACAGAAGCAAAATTTGAAACAGGTGCACCTGTGATATTTAAGAATAAGCATACAGGCTCAAATGAAAAATTAGAAATTAAAATAAATAACGAAAAATTAGCTAATGTACTTGGAATGGATAAAGAGTATTCAGAAACAGGAACAGATTGTCAGGCGACACTTACTGTTTCTTCAGGTGGATTTTCGCCAACAGCATCAGTTACAGTTGAAGGCAATCAAGTAAAGGTTGTTGATAGAAATGGCTTCGAGATGATGATTGAGGTTGCTGATGATGCAATTAAAGATGGGGCAACATTAAAAACTAAGATAGAAGTTCTTTCAGCAGGGGCTATGGTTATTCAGACAGGTGCTAATTCAGGAGAGCAGATTTCTATTGATATACCAGATGTAGGGGCAGATGGTCTTGGAATAAATGATCTTATTATGTACACACATGAATATTCAGTTGATGCAATTAGTGTTATTGATGAGGCGGTTAAGAAGATATCTAATATTAGATCAAAATTAGGTGCATACGAGAATAGATTAGAGGGAATATATGATAATCTTGAGGTGCAGGGTGAAAGTATTACATCTGCTTATTCAAGAATCATGGATACTGATATGGCAGAAGAAATGACAAATTACACTAGATTAGATGTTTTATCTCAGGCAGCTATTTCTATGATGCAAAAGTCCAATGAAAGACCAGAATCGGTGTTGCAGCTTCTTCAGTAAATTAAAATATTATATTGAGGTGTGAAGAATGACAAAAGACCAGATAAAAGAATTTACCTTAAGGACAAGTAATGCTAATCATAGTGGGCTTATGATAATATTGTTTGACATGGAAAAGATATACCTTGAGGATGCTATATCCCTATATAGTAATAAAGACGAGGATGGTTTTATTCGCAATGTAGATATGGCAAAAAGAGTTCACAATGAGATTATGAGTGGTGTTAATCCGTTGGATGAAATCGGTAGAAAATATTTGTCCATTTTAAGATTTATTTATTCGAAATTAGTTGCATCAAGCGTTAAAAGAAAACCTGTTGAACTTGACAGATGCAAAAATATGATGGATAATCTCCGTGATGGTTTTGTGGCAATTAACAAGCTAGATGATGAAGAACCGGTTATGAAAAATACTCATCAGGTATACGCAGGTCTTACATATGGTAAGGGTTATTTGAATGAAAGTGTTCAAGGGGTAGAGTATAGCAGCAGAGGCTTTAAGGCATAACCGTGTCTTTGATGTAATGGAGGTAAAATATGGTTAAAGACGATTGTATTTTTTGCAAGATTATGAAGGGTGAGATTCCTTCTGCAACAATATACGAGAATTCAGATTTTAAAGTTATTTTAGATGTATCGCCAGCTAATAGAGGTCATGCACTTATAATAACTAAGGAACACTATGATAATATTTTCCAGCTTGATGCAGAAACAGCTGGTAAGTTGTTCTCTCTTGCAACAGTTGTTGCACGTGCAATCAAAGAGGAGACACAGTGCGAAGGACTTAATGTAGTTCAGAATAATGGTGAGGTTGCAGGTCAGACTGTTAATCATTTCCATTTGCATTTAGTGCCTAGATTTAAGGGAGATAATGTGAGCGTTACTTGGAAACAGGGCGAATCAGATAGTAATGATTTAGCTGAGCTTGCTAAGGCACTAAAGAAGAGGATTTAATTAATTAGCATTCTAAATAAGGGGACTAAATATTAGCCACCTTATTTTGTGGTGAAAAAACTAGGTTAATTAAAAAAGAGGGAGAAAAAATGGCTACACAGGAAACGAAACAGGAAAACAACACTATGAAAAAAGTGGGCATTAGCATGTGTGTTATTACATTGCTTTGCTTCGCATTTTTAGGTTTAATGATATTTAAGTTGAATATGCTTCCATTCAAATTATTACTTATAATGATTGTTGTTATGGGAATTGTTATGGTACTAGACATAATACTTTTGTGTGGAAATCTAGGAAAGGGTGCTTTTGGAGTAGGAGTATTTTTATCGTTATTATGTATTATAGTATCAGCAATTGGTGGCGTGTATATAATTAAAACAACAAAAGCATTAAAGGGGATTACTTCTGCTGGTAAAGAAACAGCGAAGATTAGTGTTTTTGTATTAAATGATAGTGGTATTGATGATATTTCTGTATTAGATGGAGCAAACTTTGGTATTGAAGGTACAATGGACAGAGTAAATACTGATGATGCAGTAAATAAAATTATGAATGATAAATCAATTCAGATTAATGCACTTTCATATGAAGGACTTGATAGTCTTGCTGACGCATTAAGAAATGGCGAAGTAAATGCAATTATATTGAATGAAGGTTACTTAGATGTTTATAGAGATAGTCAGGGATATGAAAGCTTTCCTGACGAGATTAAGGTAATTTCATGCGAAGAAATAGTATCTGAAGTAGATGAGTCAGAGAAGAAAGACATAGATTTTGATAATGAATATTTTGCAGTTTATGTAAGTGGTATTGACACAGATGGACCAGTATCTTGTAAAAGCAGAAGTGATGTGAACATTATTGCATATGTTAACATAAAATCTAAACAAATTTTGCTTGTATCTACTCCAAGAGATTACTTTATTCCGCTTTCTATTTCCGATGGAAACAGAGATAAGCTTACACATGCAGGAATCTATGGTGTAGATGTATCCATGGATACTCTTGGAATGTTGTATGATGAAAAAATTGAACATTATTTTAGATTAAATTTTACAGGGTTTAAGACAATTATAGATGAGTTAGGTGGTATAAATGTTGTATCTGATTACGATTTTTCAACACCGAATTATAGCTATACAGCAGGAGAGAATTTCTTGTATGGTGAGGCGGCTTTAGAGTTTGCAAGAGAACGATATTCCTTTGAGGATGGTGATAACCAAAGAGGTAAGAATCAGATGAAGGTTATTACGGCTGTAATTAGTAAGGCAACTTCTCCAGCTATATTAAAGAACTATTCATCTATTCTTAAGAGTTTAGATGGAACATTTGAAACAAGTTTATCATATGACTCAATTAGTAAATTAGTTAAGATGCAGTTAGATAAGGGTGGAAGCTGGGAGATTTCTTCATATAGTGTAACTGGCTTTGATAGTTCTAGCACAACATATTCAATTAATCAGAATTTGTATGTAATGGAGCCAGATTATACTTCTGTCGAAACAGCAAAGAAGTTAATTGATCAGCTTAAGCGTGGTGAAAAGGTTGAAGTACCTGAGCAATAATTGTTAATAGCATTATAAATAAAAAATAAATTTTATTGACAGTATTTGTGCAAGCTATTATCATTAGCATTGTGGTGCATTGTAGCACTATGTAACTATACAGAATATTATGAGGATATTAAAATGGAATTGATAATGTTACAGCTTTTAGGCGGACTCGGAATGTTCGTATTTGGTATGAACTTCATGAGTGGTGGAATTGAGAAAGTTGCTGGTAACAAGCTTAGAGCAATATTAGAAGCGTTTACCAAAAATCGTTTTTTAGGGCTTGTAGTCGGCTTGTTTTTTACGGCAATTATTCAGTCCTCTAGTGCTGCAACTGTTATGGTTGTAAGTTTTGTTAATTCAGGACTTATGAAGCTTACAGAGGCATGTGGAATAATCCTTGGTGCGAACATAGGAACGACAGTAACTGCAATGCTTGTTGCATTTAGATTAAGTACTATTGCACCTATATTTGTGTTTGTAGGCGCTGTAATGATTAACTTTATTAAAAAGCCTATGGTTAATAAGGCTGGTGAAATTGTACTTGGTTTTGGTGTGCTTTTTGTAGGTATAAGTACTATGTCATCTGCCATGGCTGATTTAAGAAGTATACCAGAGGTTATTGAATTTTTGGCAAACTTCACAAATCCAGTTTTGGGAATATTACTTGGTCTTGTTATTACTTCAATAGTACAGAGTTCTTCTGTAACTGTATCAATTCTTGTTGTAATGGCTTCTCAAGGACTTGTTGATTTGAGAATTTGTATGTTCGTTGTACTTGGTTGTAATATTGGAGCTTGTACTTCTGCTATGCTTGCTTCATTTGGCGGAACAAAGAATGCAAAAAGAGCAGCTCTTATTCATTTATTATTTAATATATTTGGTACAATCCTTATGTTTGCTTTATTGTTACCATTCGGCGAACAAATTGAGAATATAATATATTTCTTTAGTGGAAGAGGAACTGATCCAGGTTCACTTGGTAGAAGTATTGCGTGGACACACTTCTTATTCAAGGTATTCCAGGTTATTGTATTCTATCCGTTTATGAATTTTATCGTAAAACTTACTTATGTTATCGTTAAAGGCGAAGATAGGGATGCTAATGATAAAAACTTTGTGCTCAAATTCATTAGTGCAGTTAGGCCTAATCCTACTGTTGCAATTTATTTAGCTGTTCAAGAGATGGAGAGAATGGCTAATATGACATTTGAAAATTTAAACCTTGCTGTAAGTAGTCTTATCGAAAAGAATGAAGACGGAGTTAAACAGGTTTGTGACACTGAGGCATACATTGACTTCCTTGATGAGAAGATAAGTGATTATTTAATTGAGATAAACAATGATGCTTTACCAATGGCGGATATGAATTTAGTTTCAGCATATTTCCATGTTGTTAATGGTATTGAGAGTATTGGTGATCATGCAGAGCGTATTGCTATGTTGGTGTCACAGCTTAAGGAAAATGATATTTCATTTTCGGATAAGAGTATTAAAGAATTAACAGAAATGATGGACAAGATTAATGAGATTCTTAAATATTCGCTTCTTATGTTCACTTCAGGTAGCTCTGAGCATGAGGCAAAGGTTAGACAACTTGAGAGTGAAATAGATAAGATGGAGCGTAAGCTTCAGTCTAAACATATTCAGCGACTTAGCAAAGGTAAGTGTAACGCACACGCAGGAGTTTATTTCTCAGATGTTGTATCTGCATTGGAAAGAGTATCAGATCATGCAACAAACATTGCACTTTCTGTATTAGAGTCAAAGGGAATTGCAGATCCTTCGTTAGAAAAACAATTCAGTTAATTGTATAGGTAGACGTTATAGACAAGCTGTCATATTGACAGCTTGTTTTTGAATATACGTTTTTTGAGGAGATAATGTATGGGTAATACATCAAAATCATTGAATATTAGTGGCTTAGATGATGCTTCTGTGGCTGATAGAAGAAAAAAGGGGTTAACTAATCAGGTTGAAGAAGACAAATCTAATTCTTATGGGAAAATAATTTCTACGAATATTTTTACGTATTTTAACTTGATATTTTTTGTTCAAGCGATATTGCTAATTCTAGTTGGAGCATATAGAGATTTGACATTTATGCCTGTAATTGTTTTCAATACATTGATAGGTATTGTTCAGGAAATTCGTGCAAAAAGAACCCTTGATAATCTTAATATGTTAAACGCACCTAAGGCATTGGTAGTAAGAAATGGAAAGGAAATGGAAATACCAGCAGAGGATTTAGTTAAGGATGATATTGTGAAATTTTCATCTGGAAATCAAGTGTGTGCTGACGCTGTTGTTTACAGCGGAGAGGTATTTGTTAATGAATCGCTTTTAACTGGAGAAAATGATGAGATTCTCAAAAAGGAAAATGATAATCTTATGTCGGGTAGCTTTATTGTCTCTGGTGAATGCTATGGAAAGCTTGTTAATGTAGGAAAAGAATCGTATATTGCGAAATTAAGTGCTCAGGCCAAAAAGGTTAAAAAGGGTGAACAATCAGAGATGATTAGGTCTTTGGATAAGCTGTTAAAGGTCGTTGGAGTGGCGATTATTCCTATTGGAATTTGTATATTTGTTTTATCAAAATATGTCTATGATCACACTGTCAAGGAAAGTGTGTGTAAGATGATTGCAGCAATTATTGGAATGATTCCAGAGGGGTTATATTTATTAACAAGCATTGCCCTTGCAGTAAGCACTATAAAATTAGCAAAACGAAAGGTTTTATTACACAACATGAAGTGTATTGAAACCTTGGCGAGGGTTGATGTTCTATGCGTTGACAAAACTGGTACTATTACAGATCCAGTGATGCATGTAGATAAAGTAATATCAGAAAACAAAAACTATACTGTGGAAGAAATGGAGTATTCCATTGGAAGCTTTGCCAATATAATGAGTAAAGATAACGTTACAATGGAAACAATAAAAAATCATTTTACCAAATATCAAGATAAAGAAGTAATCGATAAAGTGAATTTTTCTTCGGTAGGAAAGTATAGTGGAGTCGTATTTGAAGATGCAACTTATGTATTAGGTGCACCAGAATTTTTGTTGTTTGAAGAGTTCGATTCATACAAAAGTGATCTTTCTGAATATATTGATAACGGGTCTAGAGTTCTTGCGTATGGTACAACTAATGAAGAATTAGATGGAAAACGGTTGAAGCATAAGATAGATTTGATTGGATTTATTATTCTTAATAATCCTGTAAGAGAAGGAGCAAAAGAAACCTTCACTTATTTTGCAGAACAAGGTGTAGATATAAAGGTTATTTCTGGAGATAATCCTGAAACTGTTTCTAGAGTAGCAGAAAAGGCAGGAATAAATAATTCTGATAAATATATTGACGCATCGTCCCTTGACAACGAAGTTGCTATGAGTGATGCTTTAGAACAATATACGGTGTTTGGAAGAGTTAATCCTGAACAAAAAAGAGAGATAGTGAAATGTCTTAAGAGAAAAGGACATACTGTTGCCATGACAGGTGATGGTGTAAATGATATATTGGCATTAAGAGATGCGGATTGCAGTATTGCCATGGCATCAGGTAGTGAAGCGGCAACACAAACAGCGCAGCTTGTACTATTAGATTCAGATTTTTCTAGTATGCCACATGTTGTTTGGGAGGGCCGACGCGTGGTGAATAATATACAGCGTTCAGCAAGCTTATTTTTGGTAAAAAATATTTTATCTGCATTATTGTTTTTGATTTCTGTATTATTTACATTTGCATATCCTTTTGTTCCGTCGCAGATATCTCTTGTAAGTATGTTTACAATAGGAATGCCGGCATTTTTACTAGCATTAGAACCTAACAAAAATATAATAAAAGGACATTTTCTTACGAATGTAATGCTAAAGGCACTACCGGCAGGAATAGTTGATACAATGATAACGGGAATAATTATTTGCCTTGGCGAAAACCTAGGCTTGGCTGAGGGTGAGGCTTCTACCATTGCAACACTGCTTCTTGCTATAGTAGGCTTTGTGATACTTTATCAAATTAGTGTACCACTTAACAAATACAGATCTATAGTGATTGCATTTGCGTTTGTTGTATTTTATATAGCCAGTACTAAACTTAGTTTCCTTTTTGGTATTGAAAATATATCTAGAAAGGGAACAATAGTATTTGTAATTTTTGCATTACTTGTAATTCCGCTGGTAGATATATGGGAATTAATTATTGAAAAGATAAGACTTAAATATATGGAAAGAAAGCATAAAACAAAAGAAAATGCCTGAAAATGCAGGAAATATATGTTATAAATAAGAAATATGTTGACATAGTCTTAGTTTTAGAGTAATGTTAACATTACTTACAAATATCAGTTTGAGATTTCTCTTATTCAGAGCGGTGGAGTCATAGGGGACTATGAAGCCGCGGCAACCCCGATTTAACGGAAGGTGCCGACCTGAGCGATTTGTTTGTCGAGCAATAAGAGGATTTGAACAGTAGATTTTCAAATCCGGTTAGTTTTACCGGATTTTTTTAATTAACAATTATAATTATTAATCACGGAGGAACAAATGGAAAAATTATTATTTACTTCAGAATCTGTAACGGAAGGACATCCTGATAAAATATGTGATCAAATATCAGATGCTATTCTTGATGCATTATTAGAGCAGGATCCAATGAGCAGAGTTGCTTGTGAAACTTCAGTAACAACAGGTCTTGTGCTTGTTATGGGCGAGATCACTACAAAGGCTCAGATTGACATTCAGAGCATAGTACGTGAAACAATTAGAGAGATTGGATATGATAGAGCAAAATATGGCTTTGACTGTGATACATGTGGAGTTATTACAGCATTAGATAAACAGTCTGCTGATATAGCAATGGGTGTTGATAAGGCGCTTGAAGCTAAAGAGCATGAGATGTCAGAGGAAGAATTAGAGGCAATTGGTGCTGGCGATCAGGGTATGATGTTTGGTTTTGCAACAAATGAAACTGAGGAGCTTATGCCATACCCTATTTCACTTGCTCATAAGCTTGCATTAAAACTTACAGAAGTTAGAAAGAATGGAACTCTTCCATACTTAAGACCAGATGGAAAAACTCAGGTATCTGTTGAGTATGATGAGAATGGAAAGCCTTCAAGACTTGATGCAGTAGTATTATCTACTCAGCATGGTGAAGACGTTTCTCAGGAACAGATTCATGCAGACATTAAAAAATATGTATTTGATGAAGTACTTCCACAGAATATGGTTGATGCTGATACAAAATTCTTCATTAATCCAACAGGAAGATTTGTAATTGGTGGACCAAATGGTGATAGTGGTTTAACAGGTAGAAAGATTATCGTTGATACTTACGGTGGATATGCAAGACACGGCGGTGGAGCTTTCTCAGGAAAGGACTGTACAAAGGTTGACCGTTCTGCAGCATATGCAGCAAGATACGTTGCTAAGAATATTGTAGCTGCAGGGCTTGCTGATAAGTGTGAGATTCAGTTGTCTTATGCAATTGGTGTAGCAAGACCAACATCAATAATGGTAGATACATTTGGAACAGGAAAGTTATCTGATTCGCGTTTGGTTGAGATAATTAGAGAGAACTTTGATTTAAGACCAGCTGGAATCATAAAAATGCTCGATTTAAGAAGACCAATCTATAAGCAGACAGCTGCATATGGTCACTTTGGTAGAACAGATGTCTCACTTCCTTGGGAGAAAATAGACATGGCTGATAAGCTCAAGGCTTATTTGAATTAATTAGTAATATAAACATGCATTATAATTAGATGGGAAAGAGGAATGTATTATGAAGAACATGCTTAATTTTAGCAATTTTTCAAAAGAAGAGCTTATCGAGATTCTTGAACTTGCGCAGGACATGAAGAAGAATCCTGAAAAATATAGCGAGACACTTAAAGGTAAAAAATTATATACTTTATTTGAAAAAACATCTACAAGAACATTTTTATCATTTACAACAGGAATAACAGAGCTTGGTGGTACTTACTACAATCAGCTTTGGAAGGATTCAAATTTTGTTTTAGGAGAGCCAGTTTCAGAGATAAAATATGTTTGCAGAAATGTAGATATTATTATGGCTCGTCTTGTGAAAAATGAGACAGTTGAGATGTTTGGAAAGAATGTAACAGTTCCATTTATTAATGGATGTGATAATTCTTATCATCCATGTCAAATTCTTGCAGATGCACTTACAATTATTGAGCATTTTGGAAATCTTAATGTTAAGTTTATGTATATAGGTGCAAAGAACAACGTATTTAATTCTCTAGTGGAATTTTTTGCAAAGATGGGAATGGGTACATTATATGGTCTTACACCACTTGTAAATGATACAGTATGTGGTGATGATTTCTATGAAGAAGCAAAAAAGACTGGTCATTATGTAGAGTTAGATCCTTCAATGTCAATTGAGGAAGCAAAGAAATATGTTAAGGATATGGACATTCTTTATACAGATACATGGGTAGATATGGAATTCTTTAATAACCCTGACTATGCAAAACAAAAGGAAGAAACTATGGCTAAGATGATGCCATATCAGATTAATGATGAGTTGCTTGAAGGTAGTAAGGCAATAGTTCTTCATGATATGCCTATGCATGCTGGATTTGAAATCTCACAGAGTGTAATTGATAAGAATCTTGATTACATATTAGATCAGGCTGAGAATAGAAGACATGCTGAAAAGGCAGTAATGGTAACATTATTAAAGTAATTAAATGGTGATTTAATGGAAGTATGGATTTTTATACTTGCGTTTGTTATATTTTTGGGATTTGCTATTGCAGTTGCAGTATGTATTTCGGCAATTAGACAGCAAAATAATCTTGTTATTCGTAGCAGAATACACCGCAAAACAAAAGGTGTTGATATTATCTTTGCCAATGTTGGGCTGGTAATATTTGCAGTATTATTAAACTTTCATTACTACATGTTTATTCCTGCAATATTGGCTTTTGTGTTAATGATTGTGTTATCTACAAAGGTAAGAAGTGGGATTACTAATGAAGGTGTGTTGGTTGGAACTACTTTTATAGATTGGGAATTTATTAAGGGATATAAATTAGTAGATAATCAGGAAGATAGCAATATCGTAGTACTAAAGATACGTGCAAATAGAAAACAATATGTATTAGTTTGTAATCGTTCTGATCGCAAAAACATAAATGAAATAATGAAGGCAAATGGTGTCAAGCTTATTGAGACAGTTCGATAGGCTTGACACTTGTGTTGCTTTCTTTTATTATGTGAATAGGTATGTAAATTGTTGACGCCATCCCTTGAGATGGTTGATTTTTTGATTGAAAGTGGAGAAAGAATATGAAACATTTAATTGATCCAACTGATTTGACAGTACAGGAAATTGATGAGATTTTAGACTTAGCACTTGATATTATTGATAATAAGGAAAAATATAGTGAGTCATGCAAGGGAAAGAAGCTTGCAACTTTATTCTTTGAACCAAGTACAAGAACAAGACTTAGCTTTGAAGCGGCTATGATGGAATTAGGTGGTAATGTACTTGGTTTTTCTTCTGCCGATTCGTCATCAGCAACAAAGGGCGAAAGTGTTGGCGATACAGTGAAGGTTGTTAGCTGTTACGCAGATATTATTGCAATGAGACATCCTAAGGAAGGTGCCCCTTTACTTGCATCTATGCTAGCGGATGTTCCTGTTATTAATGCTGGTGATGGCGGTCACAATCATCCTACGCAGACATTAACAGATCTTCTTACAATTAGACGTGAAAAGGGAAGACTTAATAATTTTACAATTGGACTTTGTGGAGATCTTAAATTTGGTAGAACAGTACATTCGTTGATTAAGGCATTATCAAGATATTCTGGAATTAAGTTTGTGCTTATATCTCCAAAAGAATTAAAAGTTCCAGAATATATAATCACAGAAGTGTTTGAGAAGAATAATATAGAGTATGAAGAAGTTACTACTATGGAAGAAGTAATAGATAGACTAGATATTATTTACATGACAAGAGTTCAAAAGGAAAGATTCTTTAATGAAGCAGAGTATGTTAGATTAAAGGATTCTTATATTCTTGATATGAACAAATTAAAGAATGCAAAGAAGGATCTTTCAATATTACATCCACTTCCAAGAGTAAATGAAATTGCTACAGAAGTAGATGCTGACCCAAGAGCGTGTTATTTTAGACAGGCGCTTAATGGAAAGTATGTTAGAATGGCACTTATGCTTACATTATTGGGGGTGAATGTATAAATGAAAATTGATAGTATTCAAAACGGAGTTGTTTTAGATCATATTACAGCGGGAATGGCTCTTCGTGTTTACAAGGATCTTGGATTAGATAAGTTTGACTGTAGTATCGCTGTTTTGCAGAATGTTAAAAGCAACAAGATGGGGAAAAAGGATATCCTTAAGATTGATAAATCATATGATATTAATCTTGATGTGTTGGGATACATTGATCCTAACATAACAGTAAGTATCATTAGAGATGGTCAGACTGTTGAGAAGAAAAAGCTTGCATTGCCTCAAAAATTAATCAACATTAAAAAGTGCAAAAATCCAAGATGCATTACTTCCGTTGAAACTGATATACCTCATATATTCAAGCTTACTGATGAAGAAAATAGAGTGTATAGATGTATTTATTGTGAAGCTGATAAGTAAATTATTATGATATTCTGATTAAGAATATGAGCGAAAGATAATACAAAAAAGATTGATTAAAAATTTTATTTGTTTAAATTTATTTACATTTTCTATAATTATGATATAATTTATTAGATTATGTATAATGTCCGATAACTATATGGACTCAGAGGTGTGTAATGGAGAAATATGTCATTAATGGTGGAAAAACTCTAGAGGGCGAAGTTACAATAGCAGGTGCAAAGAATGCTGCGCTTGGTATTCTTGCTGCTGCAGTACTTACAGATGAGGAGTGTATCATCGACAATGTTCCTTATGTTGAGGATACAAAGGTATTGCTTAGAGCTATTGAGAATTTAGGTGCTAGAGTGAAATATATTGATAACCATACAGTATCTATCTGTGGCGGTACAATTCCTAATAGCGAAGATTTGTGTGTAGATGATGATTACATTAGAAAAATCAGAGCTTCTTACTATTTACTTGGCGCATTGTTAGGTAAATTTAAGTATGCACAGGTTGCATTGCCAGGGGGATGTGATATTGGTCTTAGACCAATTGACCAGCATATTAAGGGCTTTGAGGCTCTTGGTGCTAAGGTTGATATTGTTAATGGTGGTAAGGTTGTTGCAAAGGCTGATAAGCTTGTAGGTAATCACATTTATATGGATGTTGTTACTGTTGGTGCGACAATTAATATTATGCTTGCTTCTGTTTTAGCAGAAGGAAAGACTACAATTGAGAATGCTGCAAAGGAGCCACATATTGTAGATGTAGCTAACTTTCTTAATAGTATGGGTGCTAACATTAAAGGTGCAGGAACAGATGTAATTCGTATTAGAGGAGTACAGAAGTTAAAAGGTACTGAGTACTCTATTATTCCAGATCAGATTGAGGCTGGAACATTCATGACTATGGCAGCAGCTACTAACGGGGATATTTTAATTAAGAATGTTATACCTAAGCATCTTGAAGCTATTTCATCCAAGCTTACAGAGATTGGTGCTACAGTAATTGAGTATGATGATTCTGTCAGAGTAATGGCAGATGGAAGACTCAAATCAACACAGATAAAGACATTACCATATCCAGGATTTCCTACGGATATGCAACCACAGATGGCAGTTACTCTTGCACTTTCGCAGGGTACTAGCGTGATTACTGAGAGTATATTTGAGAATAGATTTAAGTACGTTAATGAGTTATCTAGAATGGGCGCAAGAATAAAGGTAGAAGGTAATTCTGCAGTTATTAATGGCGTTGAAAAGTATACAGGTGCTAATCTTGTTGCTCCAGACTTAAGAGCTGGCGCTGCACTTGTTATTGCAGCTTTGGCAGCAGATGGTTTTAGTACTATAGAGGACATTAAATATATTTTAAGAGGCTATGAGGATTTTGATGGCAAGATAAGAGCTCTTGGTGGACAGATTGAAGTAGCTGATACAGACAGAGATGTTCAGAAATTTAAATTAAGAGTTGGATAGGGGTGAAAATATGGCAAAGAAACCTTATTACATTACAACAGCTATAGCATACACTTCTGGTAAGCCACATATCGGTAACACTTACGAGATTGTTTTGGCAGATAGTATTGCTAGATATAAAAGATTTGTAGGATACGATGTTCGTTTTCAGACAGGTACAGATGAGCATGGACAGAAGATAGAGATTAAAGCATTCGAGAATTTATCAACTCCTAAGGAGTTTGTTGATGATGTTTCATCTGAGATAAAGAGAATATGGGATCTTATGAATACTTCTTATGACAAGTTTATTAGAACAACAGACGAGTATCATGAGAAGCAGGTACAAAAGATATTTAAGAAGTTATATGATCAGGGAGATATTTATAAGGGTGAATATGAAGGTATGTACTGTACTCCATGTGAGTCGTTCTTTACTTCATCACAGCTTGTAGATGGAAAGTGTCCTGATTGTGGAAGAGAATGTCAGCCAGCTAAGGAGGAAGCATATTTCTTTAAGCTTAGCAAGTATACAGACAGACTTATTGATCATATAAATACACATCCTGAATTTATTCAGCCAGAATCAAGAAAGAATGAGATGATGAATAATTTCTTACTTCCAGGCTTACAGGATTTGTGTGTATCAAGAACATCATTTAAGTGGGGAATTCCAGTAGATTTTGATCCAGGGCATGTTGTATATGTTTGGATAGATGCATTATCAAACTATATTACTGGTCTTGGTTATGATGTAGATGGAGATTCAGATGAATTATATGGTCGCTACTGGCCAGCGGATTTACATTTGATTGGTAAGGATATTTTAAGATTCCATACTATTTATTGGCCAATAATGCTTATGGCATTAGGTCAGCCATTGCCAAAGCAGGTATTTGGACATCCATGGCTTATTCAGAGCAATGGTAAGATGAGTAAATCACGTGGAAATGTTATCTATGCAGATGATATGGTAGATTTCTTTGGTGTAGATGCAGTTAGATATTTCTTGCTTCATGAGATGCCATTTGAAAATGATGGTGTAGTATCATGGGATTTAGTAATTGAGAGAATTAATTCTGAATTAGCTAATACACTTGGAAATCTTGTAAATAGAACAATTTCTATGGTTAATAAATATTTCGATGGAGTGGTTTGCGATAAGGGCGTAACAGCTGATGTTGATGAAGAGTTGAAGACTTTAGTAGTTGATACAAGACTCTTTGTTAATGATGCTATGGACAAGCTTAAGGTTGCAGATGCTATATCAGAGATATTTGTATTATTTAAGAGATGTAACAAATATATTGATGAGACAATGCCTTGGGCTCTTGCTAAGGATGAGGCGCAGTCAGACAGACTTAGTACAGTATTATACAATCTTGTTGAGAGTATCGTTATCGGTGCTACATTGTTAGAGCCATTTATGCCAGATACTTCAAAGAAGATTCTTGAGCAGCTTAATGCTGAACCAAGAAAGGTAACTGAATTATCTCAGTTTGGATTATACCCATCAGGTAATAAGGTTACGACTTCTCCAGAGATTCTTTTTGCTAGAATTGATGCAGCAAAGATGCTTGAGGAGATTCATGCTAAGTTCCCTGAACCAGAGCAGGTTGAGGAGAAGCCAGCTAAACCAGTAAAGCCAGTGAAGGAAGAGATTAAGATACCAACAGTTGATGCAAAGGTTAAGCCAGAGATATCAATTGATGATTTTGATAAGATGCAGCTTGTAATTGGAGAGATTCTTGAGTGCCAAGAAGTTCCAAAGTCTAAGAAGTTGCTTTGCTCTAAAGTCAAGGTAGGAGATAGAATATTGCAGATTGTTTCTGGAATAAAGAAATTCTATTCAGCTGAGGAGATGGTTGGTAAGAAGGTTGTTGTTGTAAGCAACTTAAAGCCTACAAAGTTAGCAGGTGTTCTTTCAGAGGGAATGCTTTTATGTGCTGAGGATTCAGAGGGTAATTTAAGTCTTCTTACAGGAGAAAAAGACATGCCAGCTGGTTCAATGATAAGCTAATTAGATAGATTTTATTACGCTACATTTGCTTTTGCAGATGTAGCGTTTTTTTGTTGGGGCAGGGCCCCGTTTGGCAAAAAGAAAACTTGGATATATAGAATGAGTATATAGCCAAACAAATAAACCACCTGCTCTGCGGGTGGTTGAAAATGCTTTAGCTTACAGTAAAAAACCTCCAGTGATATA